>JAOZRP010000113.1 GCA_029940125.1 bacterium | reverse complement strand
CCAAGCCCGAACATCCTTCAATGTATTCCCGACAATTTCTTGTTTTTTATACCCCTCAAGGGGGTACTGAAAAGAGTGACAGTCTTTCAGGAGTAAGGTACTAACACGCCAAATGTATAGTGGAAAAAGAGGATATGGTCTAATTTTTTATACCGATGGACAGGCAGTGGTCCATTGCCATAATCAATGACCAGCGGGCTTGCGGGAAGAAGAGATTGGACGCGCCGGGAACAATAGCCGGCAACATCGCGGAGAGAAGGAAAAGAAAGATGGATACCTGATCAGGCGGATGAGAGACAACAAGGATCAGGCGGGGCGGAGAAAAAAACTATCAGTCACGGCCCTGGCTGCAGACCGGATCAACCGGAACAATATGGCCGCCCTGAAAGGAAAGGTTGAACAGCTTTTTTTCAATTTCGCCATCCGGCGACACCGACGTTATGCCGGTTGCCATCGGCATGTCATGCACAGCCAGCAGCTTTTCCCGCAGGGTTTCCGGGTTGACATCCTGGCCGTCCTGCTGCAGGGCGGTCAGCACCCGGCGAATCAGCATCATGGTATCGTAGCCGTAAGCATCATAAATGGAAGCGTCGTCGCCGAACATGGCTTCATAACTGTCCCGATACTCAGCCAGCAGCCGGGGTTCATCACCTTCATGGCAAAAGGCATCCACAAACAGGGCACCCTCCACCTGCTGTCCGGCGTCCTCGGCCAGCTGCGGCGCGTTCCAGCCGCGGGTACCAAAAAAACGGCAGTCCGTCAGGTCATAAAAAGCCAGCTGCGGGGCCAGCAGCCGAATGCGCTGGTAGAAATCCGGGATGATAATGCCGGAAAAATCAAGCTCAAGCACCGGCCGGGGCAGGAAGTCCTCATCGGACTTCTGAAACAGCTCGTCCGCCTCCAGGCCGATTTCTTTGGCCAGAACTTTAACGGAATCTTCAACCTCGGGTTTTTCTTTCTCCTCGGAGGCTTTCTGTTCCTTCGCCCAGGCTTCGTAGGCTTTTTTCCGCTGCTGATAGTCAGCATACTTTTCCACGCCGATCAATTCCTTAATGCTGCGCCCGTAATCCTTGCTGGTGGGATCATAACTGACCTCCCGCACCAGTTCGGCTCCCCACTGTCGGGCGTAGCCGCGCAGCAGCTTCGCCGCCTGATGGCCATAGAAAGTGGACGGATACAGCAGGGCCAGCGAGGTGAATCCCAGGCGCCCGGCAGCCAGGTCCATCAGTGCTTTCGCCTGGTTCTCCATGGTCAGGAAATGTTGAAAAACATGCTCCCCATGAGCGGCAATCCCGGCACGCGGGGTCAGGGTGATGATGTCAATTCCCCGGCTCTCCGCTTCCGCCGCCGCATAAAGGGACGCCTGCCCGGTCACCGGGCCGACGATCAGACTCACCTGCTCATCTTCAGCCAGGCTGGCCACCAGCTCTCGAACCCGGTCGCTGTCCCCGGCCGTATCACGGACCAGAAGCCGAATGCCCGCACCAGCATTCGGCTGTTGATGCTCATCAAACACCTGCAGAGCCAGCTCCATGCCCTGAAGAATTTTATTGCCGTAGTCGGCATATTCGCCGCTCAAGGGCAGCAAACAGCCCACGGTAAAGGAAGGACCCTCGACCCCGGACAGGTACGACTGGAGCAGCTGTTCATAGCGGGACCTTGCCGATTCCGACAGGGAACAGTTAGTCAGGATATCCCTGACCACGGCCGCATACTCCCCCGACCTGGACCGACCATCGTCCAGGCGAGCGAAAATTTTTTCCAGTACCTGGCAGCGAAGCTCATTGTTTGTTTCCTCCTCCTTCAAGCGCTGCAGCGACTCCAGGGACATTTTGTCCAGCAGCCGCAGGAGCCACTGACGCAGGTCCGGACGCAGCGACTCCAGGTAGGGATCATGAACCTCTTTGTATGCCCCGAGGAAATCGCCTTCAAATTCCAACTGCCGGGCCTGTCGAGCCCATGCAGTTTCATGACCTGCGCCGTATTTCCCCTGAGGTGCCACCGGGGAAACGGTCGACTGGCGGACAGGAGGAGCCACGCAGGACGACAGGCACAAGACCAGCAGGGAAAGAATCAGCAGGGGCGAAAAAACACGCCGGGCTATTTCATAAAGGTTCCGGACCATATTTTATTAAACTCCTGTTCATAACGTGAAGCCAGGGAAACCGAATCAACAACCAGCAGATTTTCGTAGTTCCAGCGTTCCGCGGACACCGTCCAATTGTAGGAACCGGTGACCACCAAACGGCCGTCAATCACCGCGAATTTGTCATGCATCAAACCGTAGGAAATTTTCTTGCCCTTGCGTCGCCTGCCGCGGGCGTAACGGACGGCAATTCCTCTTTTGGAAACGTAGTATCCCTTGGAATACTCGCTTTCATCGTTGCCGTCCAGGATCATCGAAACCTTGACCCCCCGTTTCACCGCCCGCAGCAGGGCTTTGGCAACCGTCCGGCTGGTAAACGTATACACCGCCGCCTGGATGCGCTGCTGCGCCTGGTCGATGGCCGCCACCAGCGCCTTTTCGGCCCCACCATTGGGACTGAAATACACCGCCACCGGCGGCTTGGCCATTGCCGGAGCCACCAGCAGCATAAAAACCAGCACCGGTAAAAAAATCCTTGTCTTCATTATCCACCCACCGTCAGTTGAACAGCAAAATATATCATAATGATTTTTCCTGATCATTGTCAAGCAATACCGCCGCCAGACCCCGGCCAGCAGAGCCACCCGACCCGATCACCGACATTATCCCAAAGAAGAAGCCGCCTCAACGGCGGCTTCCGGCACAACGGTTTAAATCAGCAATTTCCTGGTAATTTCTTCACTCGATTTTCTGACCCGTATTACCGGAAATTTATCACAGGAAGTTCAGGCTTGGCTCGCAGCGGTTTTGGCCGCCGGACGAATCACCACGACGGTGATTCGCGGCGGACGCCTCACAAGCCGGCCATGAACGGCCGGCGGGAATGAGCGAGAGCCATGCCGGAGCTTCCCAGTAAAACTGTTCCTGTTATCTTTATAGAACAAGACAGCGCAATAACTCAGCTTGCCGTGTAACGGTGAAGATGGAGCTGGTACAAAGCCGTCAGGATTCAATCACTTCCTCGGCATCGATGACGGCCTTATGCAACTCCAAGAAGCTGTAGTCGTCAGCCAGAATGTAGTCCAGGCTTGACTTTACCCGGTGCAGGGCCTTGGAAATATAAAGCTTCGCCACCGTCTTTTTACGCTCCGACAACAGGGCGTTGCGGCACAGCAGGTAGCTGTTGACAACATCTGCGGTCATCATCACCAACCGGGTGGCATGAAATTCCTGGTAGGCGGCATCGCCTTTTTCCTTGATGTGGGAAATCGCCATTTCCAGCTGAGTCCGCATTTTCTGCACCGGCTGGAAAAGCTCGGGAATCACGGAAAAGTCGCTGTCTTCTTCGTATTCGTTGAGCCGTTCGGAAACCACCCCACCAATCACGCCGCCCAGGGCGGCAACCACCTGCAGCTGGGTCGTGCCTTCATAAATGTTGGTAATCCGGGCGTCGCGGTAGTGGCGTTCAACGTCAAATTCCTTGGTGAAGCCAACCCCGCCGTGCACCTGGATGGCGTCATAGCAGACCTTGTTGGCCATCTCGGCACTGAAACCCTTGGCCAGGGGAGTAAACAGGGAGGCAAAGCGGGTATAACGCTTCAGGTCGTCCTTCAAATCCGCCGACCGCTCCGGATGCTTCTCAATCCGGTCCTCGATGCCTTCCTTGATGTCAACGATGCGCGAGGTTTCATAAACCAGGCAGCGGGCCGCCTCGATGGCCACCTTCATTTCGGTCAGCATCTCGGCAACCACGGCAAAATCACGAATGGGCTTCTTGAACTGCACCCGCTCGTTGGCATAGGCATACGCCTCCCGGTACGCGGCCTCGGCAATGCCCACTGACTGGGCCGCCACCGCCAGCCGGGCCCCGTTCATCAGGTAGATGGTGTATTTGATCAGGCCCAGTTTGCGCTTGCCCAGCAGCTCGGCCCGGGCGTTGGTAAACTGCAGTTCACAGGTGGGGGAGCCGGTAATGCCCAGTTTATGCTCGATGCGCCGGACCTTCATATTCTCATCCCGCTCGTAGATAAACAACGACAGGCCCCGGCCGCTGGTGGTGCCCTCTTCAGAGCGGGCCATGACCAGAGAGATGTCGCCGCAACCGTTGGTAATGAAGCGCTTTACCCCGTTCAGGCGCCAGACGCCGTTTTCATCCTGGGAAGCCTTCAACATCGCCGACTGCAGATCCGAACCGGAATCCGGCTCAGTCAAGGCCATGGAGCCGACAATTTCACCGGTAGCAAAGCGAGGCAGAAACCTTTCCTTCTGGTCTTCTGAACCAAACTTGCAGATGGTGTCGCTCAAACCCTGCAGGCCGAAAACCAGCATCAGCGAGGCATCCGCCCGGGAAACGATTTCGATGGCGGAGGAGAAAATGGTCATCGGCATATTGATGCCGCCGTACCGGCGCGGCATGGTAAAACCGGCCAGGTCCGCCTGGTTGATCCGCGCTACCGCTTCCCGGATGCCCTTGGGATAGGTAACCACGCCGTCGGCAAAAGTTGCCCCTTCTTCGTCAACCTCCCGGGCCCGGGGCGCCGCAATCTCGCCGGCAATTTCACCGACAATCTCCAGGACGCGGTCGTAGTTGTCCCGGGCGTCGGCCTCGTCCTGCGGGGCATAGGGATAGGCATCCTTCTCGGCAAACCCGTCTTCCTTCAAATCAATGATCCGACTCAAGTCCATATGCTTCATATGGAAGAGGATATCTGCATTATCACGATAAAAATTTGCCATTATCGGACTCCTATGCTTTGGTTTTGTAGGCTTTGATCATCTTGGTCAGCACGTCCTTGACGTCCCCGACAATCCCGTAGTGGGCAATGGCGAAAATCGGCGCCTGGGGATCCCTGTTAATGGCAATGATCCGCTTGGCTTCCGACATCCCGGCCCGATGCTGAATCTGTCCCGAAATCCCGCAGGCAATGTAGAGGTTGGGACGGACCGTGGTTCCCGTCTGCCCCACCTGGTGATCCTTGACCAGGACCCCGGAATCCACCACCGGCCGGGAACAGCCCAGTTCGCCGCCTAAAAGCCGGGCCAGGTCCCTGACCAGCTCCAGAGCCTCGGGATCGCTGGCGCCCATGCCAGCGGAAACAATAATCTGGGCCGCCTTCAGGTTGACCTGCTTCTCCTCGGAAACCACTTCCAGGATTTCAGTGAGGAAGTCGTCATCGGCAACCTGGCAGGGCTCCTGGATGATCTCCACCGTCCCGGCCGGGTCCGGGTCGATCATCTTCATCACTCCCTCCCGCACGGTGGCCATGCTGGGCGTACTCTCGGGCGAAACGATGGTGGCAATGATATTGCCGCCAAAAGCCGGGCGGATCTGCATCAGGGTCTTTTCATAACGAACATCCTTGATCTCATGCTCGCCAATCTGCAGATCGGTGCAGTCGGCAGTCAGGCCGCACTGCAGGGTCGAAGCCACCCGCGGCGCCACATCCCGGCCCATGGTCGTGGCCCCGAAGAGGACGACGCCGGGCTGGTGCTCCCGGATCACCCGAACCACAGTCTTGGCATAGGGAATCGAGGTAAAATGAGCCAGCCGCTCGTCATCGGTGTAATACACCCGCCGGCAGCCGTACCGGCCCAGGGTTTCCAGTTCCTTATGCAGCGTGTAGCCGATGGCGACCGCTTCCACTGAACCACCCAGGCTGGCGGCCAGACCGTTGGCGGCACTGACTAGTTCCAGACTGACATCAGCGATCTTTCCATGCCGGGTTTCAATGAAAACCATCACGTTTTTTCCAGTGCCCATTTCCCGCTCCTATCCGATGATATTCTCTTCGATGAGTTCGTGCACCAAATCAGCAATGCCCGCATCCGTATTCGGCACCTGTTTGCTTTCACAGGCGGTCAGCACCACGCTCTGAATCTTCTTGACCTTGGTCGGCGAACCGGACAGACCGCAACGCTCGGGATCGGCACCAATGGTCTCCACGTTCCATTCCTTGATATGACTGACCACGCCGCAGGCTCCGGGAGTCAAGTACGCTTCGTCATACGAGGAGTTGCACACTTCCTTGCCGATATTTTTATAGGTCATCACCTTCTTGGCGCTGGCGGAGCGCGGTTCGTTGGCCTCGGCGGTAACCGTCAGCAGGACCGGGTAGCGGCTCTTGACGATTTCATAGCCATCCTCCACCGAGCGTCTGACGGTAATGGAAGTCTCGTCCACCGCGGTCACCGCGGCAATGCAGGTAAGCTGGTTGATGCCCAGCTTTTCAGCAATCTGCGGCCCCACCTGGGCGGTGTCGCCGTCGATGGCCTGGCGGCCGCAGAGCACCAGGTCATAGTCGCCGACTTTTTCAATGGCGCACTTCAGCGCATACGAGGTCGCCAGGGTGTCGGCCCCGGCAAAGCGACGGTCGGACACCAGGATCACATCGTCGGCGCCGCGATAGAGACACTCCTTCAGCACCTCGGCAGCGTTGGGCGGCCCCATGGAAATGCAGGTCACCATCCCACCGACCTGTTCCTTGATTTTCAACGCCTCTTCCAGGGCGTTGAGATCCTCGGGGTTAAAAATCGCCGGCAAGGCAGCGCGATTGACGGTACCGTCCTCCTTCATCGCCTCTCCCGAGATATTATGCGTATCCGGCACCTGTTTAACCGTAACGATGATGTTCAAACCCATGAAGTCCTCCTTCATCAGAGCTGATTCACTCTTTTTGCGCGGCACGCAAAGCGCTGCCGCCGCTGAATCGACAAACTCAAGCCCATCTGCATAGCAAAAATAATATACTAACACAAGTGGTTATATTGTACACCGGTTGCGGATCGAAGCCGGGCGGAAACACCGGCAAACCAAGTGGGGAAACAGTGGAAACAGATGGGTGGTGGAAAGTATGGGCGGTCGCTTGTTGATGCCAACCAAATGCACCGCCCGCCAAACGGCCTTGCTGACCACGCCGGGATCAATATGATGTCGCCGCACTATGTTTAAATTCATCTAACATCCAAGGCGGGCTTGACGCCCGCAACCCAAATCAGGGGTGTCAGGATGTTCCGGCATGGCTCTCGCTCATTCCCGCAGCACATCGTGTGCCGCTCCGAAGCGTCCGCCGCGAATCACATCGTGTGATTCGTTCGGCGGCCAATACCGCTATGA
>JAOZRP010000448.1 GCA_029940125.1 bacterium | reverse complement strand
CACATCTTAAATATTGTTGACATCGCATCAATGTGTATATATAGCTAAAAATATACACATTAAGCAGGGGGCGAATCCATGCGAACCAACATTGTCATTGACGACGACCTTATGAATGAGGCCATGAAACTCACCCAGCTGAAAACCAAGAAAGCCGTGGTTGAGGCCGGACTCAACCTTCTGGTTCAAATTAAAAACAGGAACAAATTAAAGGCCTACGCGGGCAGCTGAAATGGGATGGCGACCTTAATGCAATGAGAATGGATTGATGATTCTGGTTGACTCATCCGTATGGATTAACTATTTCAATGGTATTCCCACGTGGCAGACAGATGTGCTTGATCATTATCTTTCAAATATTCCGGTTGTAATGGGAGATTTGATTTTAACGGAGGTCCTTCAGGGTTTCAAATCCAATCATGATTTTGAAACGGCCAGAACCTTCCTGAGTGTCCTTCCTTTTCGACAAATGGGTGGATATGATGTTGCCATTCAGAGTGCCGAAAATTATCGATTCCTGAGAAAATCCGGGGTAACTGTTCGTAAAACAATTGATGTAATTATCGCAACCTTTTGTATTATGGAAGGTTTAACCCCACCTCTTTTTTCTTGATTTTTGGGAGTCATAATCCTATTATATGCTAAAACAGCGGTGGCGATATGGATTATAAGCATAGAATAATAGAACAGAGACTGGTTGAATTATTCAACTATTTTCCCGTTGTTGCTGTTCTCGGTGCCCGCCAGGTTGGCAAATCCACCCTGGTGGAAAATCTTTTCAAGGAAAAAGTCGCCGCAACGGTGTTTGATCCGGTTGTCGATGTGGGCAGCGCTCGCCGGGATCCGGATTTTTTCCTGCAAAATGCCGCTGTTCCAGCCTTTTTTGACGAGATTCAGTACGCGCCCGAACTCCTCTCTTCCATTAAGCGGGAGGTTGACCGCCGCAAAAAAAACGGCCTCTACATCATCAGCGGCTCCCAAAACCTGGCGGTGCTGAAAAACATCGCAGAGTCGCTGGCCGGCCGAGTTGTCATTACCCATCTTTGGCCCATGAGCCGCAGGGAGATTGACCAGAGCCTGGAGCCCGGCTTCATTGAAAGCTGGCTGGGACCGGGCCAGGTGAATCTGTCGGATTGGGAGAAAAGCAGCGAGCCGGTCTATCCGCGCATCTGGCGGGGCGGGTACCCTAAGATCATGGAATTGCCCGATCATTTGATTGCCGGATACTGGCAGTCCTATCTGCAGACCTATATTGAGCGTGACATCCGCACGGTTGCCAATATTGGCTCCCTGCAGGATTTTGGCAGCTTCATTGGCCTTCTGGCGGCGCTGACCGCCCAGGAAATCAATCATAATCAGCTTGGCCGGGAGCTGGGCATTGACCGCAAAACAGCCCTGGCCTGGACGCATATCGCCGAGGCCACCTATCAGTGGATCAGCATCCCGGCTTTTTCACGCAACTCGGTTAAAAAAATCGCCGGCCGGAAAAAGGGCTTTTTTACCGACACGGGGTTTGCCTGCTATCTGCAGAAAATTTCCAGCCCGGAGCTTATTGCCAACCATCCTTTAAAGGGCAGATTGTTTGAAAGCTATGTGTTCATGGAAATTGTCAAAAGCCTGCAGAACCTGCCGCTGGTGCCGAATTTCTACCATTTCCGTTCCTACTCAGGGGCCGAAGTCGACCTGATTCTGGAAATGAACGGGACGCTCTATCCCATTGAAATCAAAATGAAAAGCAACCCAAATCGCAAGGATGTGCGGGGCTTTGCCGCCCTGCGGGAATGCTTCCCCCGGGAAAACATCCACGACGGCCTGCTCATCTGTTCTCTTGACCGGCCGACCAGGCTTTCCGACACCGTGGCTGCCATTCCCTGGTGGTTAGTTTAAGGGGGGGGCAAATCTTTTTTCTTGACAAATTTTAAATTTTGTCAAGAAAAAAGATTTGACCCCACCATCTT
>JAOZRP010000447.1 GCA_029940125.1 bacterium | reverse complement strand
GGAAAAACTTTGGGCAGCTCACGATGTCGCTTCTGAAAACAGCACCGGTTGCCGGCCTTGGCCACCACGTAAAAATATAGCAGGCACTGCTGCTTCAGCTACTTTTTTAAAAACAATTCTATATAGTTATAGCCAGCTTCTTAACTATTTTAATCACATCCCCCGGCCCGAAGCTTTTCGGTTTCTGGTTGGTTGATTTCCATCTTTTCCACGTCCACAACTACCCCGTACAACTTTTCCGCCTGTTCGGGCGATACCACTCCGTTTCTGACGTCTTTGAGGACTTTCTCCGCCGGGCGGCGGCAGGGATCGCCATAGCCCCCTCCCCCGCCGGCCTGCTGAAAAAAGACAGTGCCTTTCGGCACCTCCTCAACCAGGTCCTTGGTGGTTGTCCGGTATTCCCGGCCGTCGGGATAGATGAGCTTGATGACGTTCAGGGTTCCCGGCTTGCCCCCGTGGACCCCGAAAGCCGGCTCCACGTCGCCGTCGCCGAAAGTCACCACCCGGGTATGGTCGCTGCCGATGACAAACCGGGTCTGCACCCCCAGGCCGCCGCGCCACTCCCCGGCCCCGGCGGAATCGCACCAGTATTCGTGCTCCAGCAGCAGGTGGGGCGTCTGCTGTTCAAACATTTCGTAGTCCTGGTCCAGAATGCCCCCGGAGGCGTCGATCATGCCGATGTGATCATAGCCGTCGCAGCCCTTGATGGCCCCGGAGCCGCCCTTCAGACCCATGAAGCCGATGTCCACGTAGGGTTCGTTTTTCCGGGGATCGACGCCGGTGGTCAGGGCGCACAGCAGCTCGCCCCACTCGGCGGTCACCCGGTCGGGAATCGCCGGGCCGAGGGCCCGCATGATGGCATCGGCGTTGTTGGGGCAGAGATGGTTCCCGTAGGTGGTTGCCGCCGGATAGCGGGCGTTGAGGATCGTGCCCTCGGGAATGACAATGTCAATGGGCCGGATCATGCCGTCGTTGTGGGGAATGTCAGGATTGACCATCTGCAGGAAGGTCAGAATGGTGGCCGAAGCACTGGAGGTAAAGGTGCCGTTGACAAAACCGGGGGTCTGGGGATCGGTGGCGGTGTAGTCAAAAATAATGCTGTCCTTTTTCACCGTGATCGAAACCCGGATCTGGTACGTCGATCCGGGGTTTTTGCCGTCGTAGAAAACCGTGCTTTCACCCTGGTAGACGCCTTCGGGAATGGTGCCGATCTCGGCCCGCATCATTTTCTCGGTGGCGGCAAAGAGATATTCCTTGTGGCTCTCGAAGGTATCGATGCCGTACCTCTCCATGATTCCCAGCAGGCCCCGTTCGCCGACCACGCAGCTGCCGATTTCGGCCTTCATGTCCTCGGCGACGATGGGCAGGCGGATGTTGGCAAAAATCAGGTCCCAGACGTCTTTCCGCAGCTTTCCCCGCTCGTAGACTTTTATCGGCGGAATTCTCAAGGCTTCCTGCCAGACCTCGGTGGCGTTGGGGTTGTAGCCGCCCTGGACGGCGCCGCCGATGTCCGCCTGGTGTCCCTTGCAGGCCGACCAGCCCACCAGGACGTCCTGGAAAAATATCGGCTTGAAAACCGCCACGTCGTTGTTTTGGTTGCCCATGGAGAAAACGTCGTTGTGGAAAAAAACGTCGCCGGGATAAATCTCGTCGCCGAAATAGTCGATGATATACTTGCAGACCGGAGCCAGGGAAAAGGCCAGGATGGGCAGGTTTTCGGTCTGTTCCAGCATCCGTCCCCGGGCGTCGTAGAGGCCAGTGACGAAATCCTTGGCTTCGCAGAGAATGGGAGAACGCGTCGTTTTTTCCAGGGCGATGCTCATTTCATCGGTGATGGCTTTGAAACGCCGCCGCAGGATTGAAACCAGGACTTTGTCGATGGTCTGGCTGGCCATTGTCGCTTACTCCATACAGTGTATCAGGTTGCAGCACCTTGTTCAGGATGTTTGGGCTTGGCTC
>JAOZRP010000112.1 GCA_029940125.1 bacterium | reverse complement strand
AGTGTTTAGGAGTAATGTCCTGTAGCTTTGCCATATCTTTCAATTTTTAATTAGGTATAATCTGGCATCTCGTTCAAATTTTGATTAGACTAAATAATTTGTTCAAAAATGCTGGTTTCTGTATAAAAGTTATAGCATAATGTGCAATTGTTAGCCAATATATCCTGAATCAATAGTTGAATTTATGGGCCAGGAAACTTTTTTGTCAGCTGTATAAGCCTGACGTTAACAAAAGAGAGGATGGTGTAGTTCCTTGCTGAAAGAACATTCCATTATGGTTACCGGCGGGACCGGGTCGTTTGGACGGAAATTTATTGAAACAGTTCTCAATCGCTACCCCGAAATCACCCGGCTGGTGGTTTTTTCCCGTGATGAATTGAAACAGTTTGAGATGGCTCAGGTCTTTTCTCATGAAAAATATCCACAAATTCGCTATTTCATTGGGGATGTGCGCGATAAGGAACGCCTGGCGCGGGCTCTGCAGGATATTGATATTGTTATTCATGCCGCGGCTCTCAAACAGGTGCCGGCGGCTGAGTACAATCCTTTTGAATGTATTAAGACCAATATCCTGGGAGCTCAGAATGTGATTGAAACCTGCCTTGACGCCGGGGTGAAAAAGGTGGTGGCGTTAAGTACTGACAAAGCGGCCGGTCCGGTTAATCTTTACGGAGCAACGAAACTTTGTTCGGACAAGCTTTTTGTGGCGGCCAATAATATTAAAGGCAAAAGGGATATCAAGTTCAGCGTGGTTCGGTATGGGAACGTCATGGGCAGTCGGGGCAGCGTCATTCCCCTTTTTCTGCAGCAGCGCCATACCGGTTTTTTATCGATTACGGATAAACGGATGACCCGTTTTAATATTACCTTGGACCATGGAGTTCAAATGGTTTTACAGACCCTGGAAAAAATGTGGGGGGGGGAAATTTACGTTCCTAAAATTCCCAGTTACCTGATTACCGATCTTGCTGAAGCTGTTGCACCCGATTGTCAGTTGCAGAGCATTGGAGTTCGTCCCGGGGAAAAACTTCATGAAGAAATGATCACTGTTTCCGATGCTGTTAACACGGTAGAGTTGGAGAATGAATATGTGATCCTCCCTTCAATGCGATTATGGGATGTTGATGAATTTATTAAAGTCAACAAGGCGGTGAAATGCCGGGAAGATTTCAAATATAACAGCAACGACAATCCGGAGCGTTTAAGCGTGGATGAACTGAGGGTGTTGATTCGCAAGCATGTTGATCCTGATTTTACTGTGTAAATAGAGGAGATGTTTTGTCTGCCCGATTGATTCCCTACGGTCGTCATTCCCTGGGGGCTGACGACATTCAGGCTGTCTTAAAGGTTCTCGAGTCCGACTGGCTGACCCAGGGACCGATGGTGCAAAAGTTCGAAGAGGCTTTTGCTTCTTATTGTGGCGCCCGCCATGCCGTGGCGGTTTCCAGCGGTACCGCGGCTCTCCATCTGGCCGCGCTGGCTGCCGGTTTTGCTTCCGGTGATGAAATAATTACGTCTCCGATCACGTTTGTGGCCTCGGCAAATTGCGTTGCCTATGTTGGTGCCCGGCCGGTTTTTGCTGACATCGATCCCCAGACCGGCTGCATTGATGTCAGGGAAATTGCCAGACGGCTGACCCCAGCGACCAAAGGAATCATTCCGGTCCATTTTGCCGGCCAGCCCTGTGACCTGGGCGCCATTGCCGCCCTAGCCCGGGAAAATGGCTTGACAGTTGTCGAAGATGCTGCCCACGCCCTGGGTTCTTCCTATCTGGTTGACGGTGAGGAATTCAGGACCGGCTGCTGTGCCCATAGTGACATGACCATTTTTTCCCTTCACCCCGTCAAGCACATTGCTGCCGGCGAAGGCGGGGTCATAACGACCAATGATGAAAAACTTTATCATCGGCTTTGTCTCCTGCGATCCCACGGGATCACCAGGGATGTGGACCGGATGGAAACCAATGATGGCCCTTGGTATTACGAGATGCAGACTTTGGGCTTCAACTATCGGATCACCGATTTCCAATGTGCCCTGGCTCTCAGCCAGTTGAAAAAGCTTGACGATTTTGTCGCCCGTCGCCGGGCCATCGCCCTGAAATACCGGCAGGCTTTTGAAAATGAGCTGGCCTTGGGACTGCTTGCCGAACATCCGAATGCCCGCTCATCTTACCATCTTTTTGTCATCCTCGCTCTTGGTCCGGATCGCGCCGAGCTTTTCAGGGCCTTGAGGAAAAAAAACATCGGTGTCAATGTTCATTATATTCCCGTTCACCTGCAGCCTTTTTATCGGGAAAATTACGGCTATCGGGCCGGAGATTATCCCCTGGCGGAAGAATATTATCGGCGGGCGGTAACGATTCCGCTGTATCCGGCCATGAGTGATAATGATGTCAACCTGGTCATTGAAGCTGTTTGCCGGAGTGTGAAAGCGTTGTTGTCATGAATACGGTGGCCATCATTCAAGCCCGCATGTCTTCAACCCGACTGCCGGGGAAAGTGATGAAAAAACTGGTTGATCGATCAGTGCTGGCCCACGTTGTCAACCGGCTGCAAGCGTCCCGGACGCTGGACGCCGTCGTGGTGGCAACGACCGACAATGCCGTTGATGATGTGATTGCGGCGGAAGCCCGCCGGTATGAAACCGGCGTGTATCGCGGCAGCGAGGCGGACGTGCTGGGCCGTTATCGTGACGCCGCCCGCGAGTTTGCGGCTGAGGTTGTGGTCCGCATTACCTCTGACTGTCCCTTGCTGGATCCTGAACTGGTTGATCTCATGGTGCGGAAATTTTTCTCCTACCCGGTGGTGGATTACCTGAGCAACACCCTTGAACGGACCTATCCTCGGGGCCTAGATGTTGAAATTTTTACCAGGAAAGCCCTGGAAACAGCTTTCCAACAGGCCCATGAACCTTTTGAACGAGAACATGTAACTCCTTATATCTATCAGCACGAGGATGTGTTTTCCCTGGTCAGCCAGACGCAGGACATTGACCATTCTAACTGTCGCTGGACGCTCGACACTGCCGATGACTGGCAGTTTATGGAAGCGGTGTACGGTCATCTTTATCGATCTGGCCAGTTATTTACTACTGCCGACGTTTTGGAACTTTTGCGCCGCCGGCCGGAAATTGGCTTGCTCAATGTCGAGGTCAGGCAGAAAAAGTTGGAGGACGGTCATTGAAAGCGGTAATCAGGGCTGACGCCTCCATTGCCATTGGTTCCGGTCATGTTCATCGCTGCCTTTCCCTAGCGCTTGAGTTGCGGCGGCGGGGAGCCGAAGTCCTTTTTATTTGCCGCGAGCTGCCCGGCAGTCTCTGTTCCCTGCTGGCGGAGCGCGAGTTCAGGGTTTTTCCCCTGCCGGCACCCGGGGAAGGGGAACCGGAATGCCGGCCCGACCGGGACGTTTGGGAAACGGCTGCCGTCCTGTCTTCCCTTCCCGGTAAAATTGACTGGCTGATTGTTGACCACTATGCCCTGGACCGGGAATGGGAATCAGCCCTTCGGGAGCAGGTGTCCCGCATCATGGTGCTGGATGATCTTGCGAATCGCCGGCACGACTGCGACCTGTTGCTGGACCAGGGATTTTATGCCGACGCGGGGCATCGCTACCATGAACTGGTGCCTCCTGGATGCCGGCTGCTGCTGGGGCCCCGGTATGCCCTGCTGAATGACGGCTTTGTCCGGCGGCGGCAGCGGGAAGATGAAAGACCAGGGAAGCGGTTGTTTGTTTTTTTCGGCGGCAGCGATGCCACCAATGAAACCGAAAAGGTGTTGCAGGCTTTGCCGCTGCTGAAAAACCGGAACGTCCAGCTTGATGTGGTGGTTGGTGGCGGCAATTTGTTTCGCGCCCGGATTGAAAAACTGGCTGCCGCCGATGACCGGGTGCGGCTCCATTATCAGGTGGAGGACATGGCCGCGCTGATGGCGAAAAGTGACATCGCCCTGGGGGCCGGGGGAACGACAACCTGGGAGCGCTTCTGCCTGGGACTGCCAAGCATCGTGGTCAGCGTGGCTGACAACCAGACGGCCTTGTCGGAATCCCTGGGTCTGGACGGCCGGATAGTGTACCTTGGCCGGGCTGATCAGGTGGATAAGGAGATGATCGCCCGGGCAATAGATTCATTGCTGGAGTTTCCCTGGTGGCGCCGCTCCTTGAGCCAGCGCGGCAGAAAGCTGGTTGACGGTCAGGGCTGCCGTCGGCTGGGCCGGATTCTTTTTCCGGAAGAAATGCAGGTGCGTCCGGCCCGGGAAGAAGACGGGGAAAAGATTTTTTCCTGGCGCAACGCGGCTGAAAACCGCCGTTTTTCCTTTTCCAGCCGGGAAATTTCCCTTGCCGAGCATCAGCAGTGGTTTCGGGAATGTTTGCGTGATGACCGGCGGGTATTGCTGATTGGTGAACGGGACGGCCAGCCGGTGGGAGTGCTGCGCTATGATTTTCATTCCCTGGCGGAGGCAGTGATTTCCGTTTACCTGGTTCCCGGATGTCATGGCCAGGGGTTGGGCAGTTCGTTGATTATGGCCGGGAGCCGGTGGCTCCGGCGTCATTATCCGGCTTGCGAGCAGGTGGTGGCCGAGGTGCTTGCCGGCAACCAGGCCGGGCGGCAAGTTTTCTTCGAGGCGGGATTCATCGAATATTACGGGGTTTTCCGGGAGGTTTTAGCTCATGGATCATGAACACGTTTTTGCTCACCGGGTCAATATTGGCGGCCGCTGGATCGGACGTTCCGAACCGCCTTTTGTGATTGCCGAAATGTCCGGCAACCATAATCAATCCCTGGACCGGGCCCTGAAGATTGTTGATGCGGCGGCAAAAGCCGGGGCACATGCCCTGAAGCTGCAGACCTATACCGCCGACAGCATGACCCTGGACCTGCAGGAAAATGAATTTCTCATTTCCGATCCGGAAAGCCCGTGGTATGGCCGTTCACTTCATGATTTGTACCAGGAGGCCGCTACGCCCTGGTCCTGGCATGAGCCGATCATGCGGCGCTGCCGGGAACTGGGACTTCTGTGCTTCAGTACGCCCTTTGACGCGCAAGCGGTTGATTTTCTTGAAAACCTGGAAGTTCCCGCCTATAAAATTGCTTCTTTCGAAAATGTTGACCTTCCCTTGATACAAAAAGCGGCATCGACGGGAAAACCGTTGATCATTTCCACGGGCATGGCTGCCGTCAGTGAACTTGATGAAGCAGTTCGCTGTGTCCGCGAAGCCGGTTGCCGGGAACTGATTCTGCTGAAATGTACCAGCAGCTACCCGGCCAGCCCAGTGGAATCCAATCTCCTGACCATCCCTCACCTGGGGCAGCTTTTTGACTGCCTGGTTGGTCTTTCCGATCATACCCGGGGTATTGGCGTCGCGGTGGCCGGTGTTTCCCTGGGGGCGGTGGTGGTGGAAAAACATTTCACCTTGTGCCGGGACGATGGCGGTGTTGACGCCTTGTTTTCCCTGGAGCCGGATGAAATGAGCCTGCTGGTTGCGGAAGTGGAGCGGGCCTGGCAGTCCCTTGGCCGTGTTTCCTACGGTCCGACGGCAAAGGAGAAAAAATCCCTGGTTTTTCGCCGTTCCCTGTATATCACCCGGGATCTGAAGCAAGGCGATGCTTTGGACCGGCATAATCTTAGGGCCATCCGGCCGGGCCTGGGCCTGCCACCTAAATTCTACGACCAGTTGCTGGGCCGGAAAGTCAATCGGGATGTAAAAAAGGGCACACCTGCCAGTTGGGATTTGCTGGGTTGACTGTTGACGGAATGGATGTTGTCGACAGGAAATTTCAAAAAGAGCGGCTGACAGGTTTGAAGCGCATTGGTGGCTGTTTTATGGTTTTATGATGTAAAGGGTGTGAAATGAAAAAGATAATGTTGGGTAAAACTGGCCTGGAAGTCAGTGAACTTTGCTTTGGTGCTCTGCCTATGGGGCCGCTGCAGAAAAAGCTGTCGGTGGAAGACGGCGCGGCGGTTATTGCCCGGGCTCTCCAGGGCGGGGTCAATTTTATTGACACGGCTCAGCTTTACCAGACCTATGAGCCGATTAAACGGGCCTTGGAACAGACAGCCGCCCGGCCGGTAATTGCCAGCAAATCGACGGCCTCAACCTATGAAGACATGCGCCGGGCCGTGGACGAGGCCCGGGAAGCCATGGGTTTGGCAGTGGTGGATATCTTTCATCTTCATGCCGCCCGGGCGGATGAAACGGTTTTCGAACAGCGCCGGGGAGCCTGGGAGTGCCTGCGGGACTGCAAAGCGGAAGGCCTGATCAGGGCGGTTGGCGTCAGCACCCATTCCGTTCCCGTGGTGAAAAAAGCGGCGGCAATGGAGGATGTGGATGTGGTGTTCCCGATTATCAACATGAAGGGAACCGGCATTCTTCAGGGTACGCTGGCGGAAATGGAACCGGCCATTCATGCCTGTCAGGAACAGGGCAAAGGTGTTTACCTGATGAAAGTTCTGGGGGGCGGCTGCCTGGTGGAAGACTATCATCAGGCGGTCAGCTACGCCCGCCGGGTGGCCCGGGGTCGGGCTCCCCTGGCCATGGGCATGGTCAGCCAGGATGAAGTGGACTACAACCTGGCCTATTTTCAGGCCGAGGAGCCGGAAAAAGTCTCACTGCCGCCCCTGCAGGTGGAAAGGAAATGGTTCCAGGTGGTTGAGGTGCTTTGCCAGCAGTGCGGAACCTGCGTCGATTTCTGTCCCAATGGAGCCATCAGCCGGGAAAATGCCGACCAGACCCCGGTTATCAACCATGATCTCTGCCTGCGCTGCGGCTATTGCGTCGGTGAATGTCCCCAGTTCGCCATTCGCATGGTTTGAACCGGCAGCGAATCTTCAACGCCGGCCGTTTTGTAAATTTCTCCGTCGACAGTCAAAAATCCAGTAGTTCATTCGTAGCGGATGCGTGGATCGATGAAAGCGTAAAAAAGTTCCGTGGCCACGTTGGCGATGATGTAGCAGAAAGAGATGACCAGGATGCATCCCTGCACCATGGGGTAGTCGCGGGTGAAGACCGCCTGGATCAGCAGGCTGCCGATGCCCGGCCAGGAAAAAACCTTTTCGGTGACGATTGCCCCGGAGAGCAGGGCGCCGAACTGCAGGCCGACGATGGTGACCACCGGCAGCAGGGCGTTTTTCAGGGCGTGTTTCAGCAGGACCCGCCAGCCCGGCAGGCCCCGGGCCCGGGCGGCGACCAGGTATTCCTGGCTGATGACCTCCAGCAGGCTGGAACGGGTCATGCGCGAGAG
>JAOZRP010000111.1:5689-7258 GCA_029940125.1 bacterium | reverse complement strand
CGTAATTGAAGAAAACGTCCTGACATATTCCTCTGGTTATGGGCTTTATTTTGTCTCTGGAGGTAATTTTTACGCCAACAACCGGGCTTCCGGCAATGACTCCGGCAATTATTATGGCACATCGAGCCAGACTGACGGCGGCGACAATTTCAGTTTTTAACCGGTATGGCCGGATAAAAAAATAGAAAAATAGGGGACAGACCCCGATTAATTTTTGATTATCAATAGCAAAGGTGCCGACCATGAGAAAAATAAAGTATTGTTCAATCCCGCTGCTGGTGCTGATCTTTGCCGTCGGCCTGGTGCTGACGGCGGCTCCAGGGGTTTTTGCCGGCATGGAGAGCGACAGTTACGCCATTACCGCCGAGGTCCTTTCGGGCGGGGGCGGGGCCATGACTTCAACCAGCTACCGGCTGCAGGGCACCATCGGCCAGCCGTCGCCGCTGATGGACCAGAACTCGCCGCCCTATTCTGATGCCTACGATCTTTACCCAGGGTTCTGGTATACGCTTGACACCGGCCCGGTCTGCGTCGACCTGGCGGCTTTTGCCGCGTCATTCGGCTCGCTGGACGGGGATGTCCGCTACAACCTGTCCTGCGACCTGGACAGCGACGGCGATGTCGACAGCGACGACCTCCGGGATTTTATTGCCGGTTTGTAATTTGGCGGGAAAGGGAAGGAAGAATGCAGCGGATTAAAAAAGAAATTATCCTGGTTATTGCCGGTCTTATGTTGACAATGTTTTTTGCGGTTGCCGCCGGGGCGGTGCCGGGTTTGATAAATTATCAGGGGCGGTTAACCGACAGCGGCGGGGCGGATCTTGCCGGCGAGTATAAGTTGTCTTTTGCGTTTTATGATGCGGTTGCCGCCGGTACCGCATTGTGGTCGGAGGAGCAGACAGTCAGGGTTGAGAACGGCATCTACCAGGTCAGTCTCGGAGCGGTTTCACCTTTGACCGGCAACATTTTTGCCAGTGACCAGCTTTACCTTGAGCTGGCCGTCTGGAATACGGATACCGCAGCCTGGGAGATTATGACCCCGCGGCAGCGGATCACCAGCGTCGGTTTTGCGCTGCAGGCGGAGAATGCGGAAACTCTGGATGGCTATACCGCAGCCGAGCTGGATCAGTCGGCCCATGTGAACGATACGGACAATCCCCACCAGGTCACCGCCGCCCAGATTGGCGCCGTGACCCTGGCCGACCTGACTTGGGAGAACCTGTCCGGTATTCCCGTGGACCTGGCTGATGGTGATGACGTGGGTGTGGGCACTATCACCGGGGTTACGGCCGGTACGGGACTCAGTGGCGGGGGCAGTTCGGGGGATGTCGCACTGAACATTGATGTTCCGCTTGAGCTCTCCGGCTCAACTGCATCAGCTCTTACCGCAATCGTTAAAGGGTCGAATAACGGTAACGGGTATGGTGTATATGGCTGGAGCGACAGTAATTTCGGCATCTATGGTTACAGCAATAACAGTGCCGGCGTTTCTGGTATTAACAGCAGTACCGGGAATGAAGGTCGCTTGGGAACGGGACAGGCCGCCGGGTGGTTTCAAGGTGATGTTCA
>JAOZRP010000111.1:0-5589 GCA_029940125.1 bacterium | reverse complement strand
ATGAAGGTCGCTTGGGAACGGGACAGGCCGCCGGGTGGTTTCAAGGTGATGTTCACGTCATGAATGGGTCAGTCGGCATCGGGACGGAATCACCAGAGGCGAAGCTGGATGTGAAAAATGGGAGTGGTTCGAACGCAATTTATGCTGAGAGTTCCGGATGGACTGTTCAAGCCAACAGCTCTACTGCCAACGGCGTCAGCATAGCCGCTTTAAGTTCAGGTGGTGATGCAGTTCATGCGGAGGCGGCAGGCGTCGGTACGGCATTGCTATGCAGCACTTCAAAACAGGCCGCCGGGTGGTTTCAGGGTGATGTTCATGTCATGAATGGGTCAGTCGGCATCGGGACGGAATCACCGGAGGCAAGTTTGCATATTGCCAACTCGGCAATTGAAAATATTGCCGGTAAACATACTCTCTATCTTACGGAAACCAATAACAGTGAATCACCAGTAAGCGGATTTGATCCGGCAGAGCCATATTATGGCATCGGCTTTAGAAGATCATGGAATAATACTGACTTCAGCAATATAAAAAATATTGCCGGCATTTATGCTTATGGTGCCCAGGGATATCGGGGCGGTTTGGTTTTTAAAACAGAAAATGCCGTTGACTCGGAAAAAAATCCCGATGTTGTTGCCATGGTGATCAGACCGGATGGAAATGTGGGCATCGGGACTACAAGTCCTACCACCCGTCTCCATGTGGCTGGTACTATTACTGAAGATTCAGATATCCGCTTGAAGGAAAATATCCAGACCATTGATTCGGCGTTGTCCAAGATCTGCCGGATTCAAGGGGTTTCCTTTGATTGGCAGGATCAAGACAGGTATGACGACCAGAGCCATCTGGGGGTCATCGCCCAACAGGTCGAGGAAGTTTTTCCCGAATTGGTGTTTACCAGTGACGATGAAATGCAGACAAAATCGGTTGATTACATTGGCCTGATCGCCCCACTGGTAGAAGCGGTGAAGGAATTGAAAGCGCAGAATGAAGCCCTGAAAAATTTGGTTTGTCAGGATCATCCCGAAGCGGAAATTTGTCAGGAGTAGAAAAATCGGGGACAGACCCCGATTAATTTCTATCGTGGAAGTCGGCGCACCTGCGCCGACTTCACCCGTCGCTGCGCGTTGGCAGAACTATGACAAGCTGTGATCCCGAGCGATGACCTTGCTATGACAAAAACTGTGACACCTGGGCCGTACAATCAACTCAGTTTTTTCGATGATGAAGTCGATACCCAGGCAAAAATTCGCGGCATTGAAGAATGGCCTGAATTCGAAAGATTTCCCCACAACTTCGATAAAACCCAGGTTGAACAGGTTGTCCTGAAAGATCTCGCGGAAAGCCGGCTGCCGCTGATTGTTACCGGTTTCACCTCCCTCGATTACATCATCGATTTTGTTGCCGACCTTCCCCCTGAAAAGCCCGAAACGGTACAGTTGCTGATTGGCAGCGAACCCACCCCCGCCCGGCGTTCCACCTACAGCCTGGAAAAGAAAACCCTCCCCCAGGAAGTTATCGATTACTGGCTGAATGCCGGCATATCTCTGCGGCTTTGCTATAAAATCGTTCAAATTATCGAGATGTTGGAATGTGGACGCCTGCAAAGCCGCTATATTGCCGATGCAAACCGAAAACTTCACAGCAAAATATATGTGGCTGATAACGCGGTCACCCTTGGATCCAGCAATTTCAGCTACACTGGAATGAAAAAACAGCTGGAGGCCAATGCCCGCTTTCATCACCAAAAAGAGCCAAAGCGCTACCGTGAAGCCCGTCAGCTTGCCCAAAATTACTGGGATCTTGGCGAAGACTACAATGCTGATCTTATTGCTCTGCTCAAACGCCTGTTGCAGGTCGTCACCTGGGAGGAGGCTTTGGGCCGCGCCTGCAGCGAGCTGTTGGAAGGAACCTGGGCGCAAAAATATATCAAGACCCATCTTGTCAGTCATGGACGAAAACTATGGCCCTCTCAGAAAAATGGCATTGCCCAGGCGATGTGGATGATCGAAAACGTCGGCAGCGTGTTGGTTGCCGATGCAACCGGCGCCGGAAAAACCCGGATGGGTGCTCATCTCCTGAGAGCGGTGATGGACCGCATCTGGAGCACGGGGCGCATGCGAAAAGATATGACCGCCCTCGTCTGCCCTCCGGGCGAGGTGGCAACCGCCTGGCAAGATGAAGCAATCGAGTGTGGCTTACAGGTGACGCCATTGTCACATGGCATTCTCAGCCGGAAAGGTTCAGATAAATACGAAGGTGTTTTAAAAGTTATTCGGCGGGCGCAATCATTGGCAATCGATGAAGCACACAACTTCCTCAATCAGAAATCGTCCCGAACCCGTGGATTACTGGGGAACATGGCGGATGTCGTCGTTATGTTTACGGCAACTCCCATTAATAAAGGGGTTCGGGATCTGCTCATGATTGTTGATCTGCTGGGTGCCGATAATCTGGATGACGCATCACTGGCGTTGTTTGAGCGGTTGGGAAAGAGAATTGGGAAGCGGGGCGGCAGTTTCATCACCACCCGCGAAGAACGGCTGGCAATGCAAAAGGAAGTTCAGCGGTTCACCTTGCGACGAACAAAAAGCATGCTGAACGCCATGGTGGACCAGGAACCGGAAGCCTATCGGGATGATTTTGGCAATATGTGCCGCTATCCGAAGCATCTTTCAAACATCTATGCAACGGATGAAACCGATGAGGATCAACGAATAGCCAAACAGATCAGAACCCTGGCCGGAGAAATTCGCGGTTTGGCAAACCTGCGTTTCGGCCTGGATATGCCGGAAACGTTGCGCGGCATAGTAGGCGAGGACGCCTATATTCGTGGTCGACTCCGGGGAGCAAAAGGACTGGCGCTATACCATGTGATGTCGCGGCTGCGTTCTTCACGGGCGGCGTTGATTGAGCATCTATCAGGTACGGATGCCGCCATGAAGCAATTTGGCATTACTGAGAAAATAAAGAGTGAAGACACCGGTAATGTTTTGACGCACTTGCGGGAAAGTGCCGGCCATATTCATCCAAGCTCATTGGCAGCCAAATTGCCAGCCTGGCTTACCGACCCCGTAGAGCATGAAAAAGCGGTCTTGGAAGAAATCAGAATTTATGAGACGATCCTGACTTTGGTGGAACAGATGGGTGACCACCGTGAGCGATCCAAAGCGCAAAGGCTGGTCAAGCTTCTCAACGAGCATCCTCTGTTAATTGCCTTCGACAGCTGCCTGATCACGCTCGAGGTCATCAAACAGCTGATAGCCGAGAAAAACCGTACGTGCGAAGTGATTGTTGCGACGGGAACCAGGCATCATCATAAAAAGAGGGTTAACAACCTTTTTAAGCTGGGATCTCGTGCACAAAATGTCATTGCCCTGTGCTCTGATGCCATGTCGGAAGGCTTGAACCTGCAGCAGGCATCGGCTGTTCTTCTTTTGGACATGCCGAGTGTTATCCGGATAGCTGAACAGCGTGTTGGCCGCGTGGATCGGATGAACAGCCCGCACAAAAAAATCGAAGTATGGTGGCCAAAAGACAGCGAGGCATTCTCCCTGAAAGCGGATCGCAAGTTCTTTCAGCGATATACTGAGGTCAAGGAAATTCTTGGCTCAAACCTCAGCCTCCCAGAGGGACTTGTTCCGGAAGAGGTCCAGGCAGGCGGTCCGTCAACGGCAGAAGAAATGATCGAAGAGCTGCAGAACTTGGATAAAGAAGGGACCTCCTGGGACGGACTTCAGGATGCATTTCAGCCGGTTCGCGGCTTACTTGATCCACATGATGGTCTCGTTCCCGCAGAGGTATACGAACAGGTAAAAAACTCCAAGGCCCACGTTATTTCATCCGTCAGCCTTGTCCGTTCGAAGACTCCCTGGGCTTTCATGGCCGTTGCCGGAGCGGAACACGGCGCCCCCAAGTGGATTTTGCTCAAAAATTTGAACTCGAAGCCAGTAACCCACTTGGAAGATGTGGCAGGCAAGCTGCGTGTTTTGTTGAATGGAGGAATCGAAGAAAGGGCGATGGACAAATACGCTTCAGAATTGATCAATAAATTTCTCAATCGCGTTCTCGAAACTGAAGTCTTGCTCCTGCCGAGAAAAAAGCAGAGGGCTCTGGAGGAAATGTCGCTGATCCTAACTCATTATGTGAAGCAGGCTGAAGCGAAAAAGAACTCAGACCGCACAGCAGTACTGAAAAACGCATTGAGGTTGCTGGATCTTCCCACCCATGAAGAAGAAAGACCTGACTTGGACGCTGTGGCTGAAGCATGGTTGGATCTGATTCGGGAAACCTGGTATCAAAAGCTGATTTCCCGGAGCCGGTTCAAACCTTTGCGCCTGAAGAATATTAGAAAGGATTTGCGAAGCAACCCGATTCCCTCGGAGAAAATAAAGGAAGCATTTAAAAGCATACCTTCAGCACTGCCAATTCATACCAGGGTGGTTTCAGCCATTGTTGGTGTTCCGGATTTATAGTTCTCTTGTTTGCCAAAATTCTTTGCGGAATGCTCCGGGGCTTGTCCCGGGGATGAATGCTGCGGCGGGCTGACCCAGTCACTTTTTTGCCGTGTGCCGGTCGATCATTTCAATCAGCTGTGCGGCCTTCCGGTAGCCCGGCTTCACGGTTCCGTCCGTAAGGATGAGGGTCGGGGTGGAGTGGATGCCGTGTTCTTTCATAAACTGGATGTTTTTTTCCACCAGGTCGCTCTTGCAGTCGGGATCGGGAATGGTCTTCCCGGCCAGGCTGTCCTCCAGCATCTTCAGCGACTTGGAGCAGACGATGCTTTCGGCTTTTTTGCGGGCCTGGGGGTGAATCCGCAGGGGGAACATTTTCAGGTAGAAGGCAATGTCTTGCCGCTGCTTCACCACCTGCTTCAGCTCCTGGTGCAGGCGCTTGCAGTAGGGGCATTCGGGATCGGTGACCACGAAAACCTTGATGGGCGCTTTCTTTTTGCCCAGCAGGATGGCGTCTTTCAGCGGGATGGTGCTGACGTCAATCTTTTTCAGCGGCTGGGGACGCCTCTGGACCGCCTTGGTGACCGTCCGGCCTTCGACCAGGCGGAAGATGTTGCCTTCGGCAACGTACTTTTTGGAAAAATCCAGATACATGGGATACTGCTGGCCCCCGCGTTCAACCTGCAGCAGCCAGAACCCGGGGACGACGGAAAAGGCAACGCTGTTGACTTTGCCGACCTGCCGGCCGAGGATCTGCTTCGCTTCCTCGGTGCTTAAATGGTGGCAGTCCTTGCAGGAGCCTTCGCCGCAGCCGTTCATGGCCGCGGCAGGTTGACAGAGAATCAGGATGAAGGCAAGAGCCAGACAGGTCAGGCAAAAGCGGTGTGACATGTTCTCCCCCGTTTGTGCTGGTGAAAAGGTTGGTGTTGATTCGTGTTGATCAGGAAATGGCCATTTCCTGATCAACGCTGTCGGCGATCAGCAATCAGCTTTCAGCAGATGATCGATAAAACAAACGCTTGCGCTAGGAGCTGAGGGCTGATAGGCTGCAAGCCATCCGGAAACGCCGGTTTCCGGGCGGAAGCTTAATAACAATCGGCATTTTTTGTACAATATAAAGGAAAAAAAGTCTATG
>JAOZRP010000006.1 GCA_029940125.1 bacterium | reverse complement strand
TCGTGTTCATCTGGAAACACAGTATTACTGTCCGGTCAGGTTCTTGCGTACTGCCAACCGGTACTGTTTTCAGCGCTTTTGGCGCTCGCTTGCCTGTTTTTCCAGCGGCTCATTTCGCTAAAGTTGCCAAACTCGCCCTTTCAGGGCTCAAACAAGGCAACTTTCACGCTCCAATCGCCGGGAAAAACTTTGGGCAGCTCACGATGTCGCGCCGAAAAACAGCCCGGTTGCCAACTTCAAAACAACGCAAAAAACATGCCGGACACTACTGAGCCTGCATCACCAAAAAGCTATGGGATGTTCGGGTTTGGCTCATAGCGGGTTTGGCCGCCGAACGAATCATCAGGACGATGATTCGTGGCGGACGCCTCACAAGCCAGCCATGGACGGCTGGCGAGAATGAGCGAGAGCCATGCCGGAACATCCCGGTTGTTTTTCCCGTTGTTTTTTGAACAACCCAGAAAGTTGAGTTTACAACTTTTCCATGACAACCACAGACTCGTCCGCAATAACCATTATCGGCGCCGGCCTGGCCGGCTGCGAAGCCGCCTGGCAGCTGGCCGAACGCCGAATTCCCGTCACCCTGCAGGAAATGAAGCCGGAAAAGTTTTCCCCGGCCCATTCCAGCCCGGACCTGGCGGAGCTGGTCTGCTCCAATTCCCTGCGCTCGGACAGCCCGGACCACGCGGCCGGGCTGCTGAAAAGGGAGCTGGAACAATGCGGCTCCCTGATCATGGCAGCGGCACGGCAAACCAGCATTCCCGCCGGTTCCGCCCTGGCGGTTGATCGAAAAGCCTTTTCCCGCCGCATCACCGAAGCCGTTTCCAGCCATCCACTCATTTCCCTGGTTCGCGCCGAGGCGGCCAGCCTGCCGATCACCGGCACCGTGGTCATTGCCACCGGCCCACTGACTTCCGCGGCCCTGACCGACGCCCTGGCTGAACTGACCGGACAGCAGCTCTATTTTTACGACGCCACCGCGCCGATCGTCGCTGCCGACTCCATCAACTACGACCGCTGCTTCTGGGGCAACCGCTACCAGCCGGAGGGCGAGGGAGACTATCTCAACTGTCCCCTGGACCGGGAACAGTACCAAAACCTGGTCGCTGCCATCGCCGCCGGCGACCAGGTGAGGGCAAGGGAATTTGAAGACCGGAAAGTTTTTGAAGGCTGCATGCCCATCGAGGCCATGGTGGCCCGGGGGACCGAGACCCTGGCCTTCGGGCCGCTGAAGCCGGTGGGGCTGACCGACCCCCGCACGGGAACCCAGCCCCACGCAGTGGTGCAGCTGCGGCGGGAAAACCGGGAAGCCACCATGCTCAACCTGGTGGGATTCCAGACCCGGCTGTCATTTCCCTGGCAGGAAAAAGTCATTCATCTCATTCCCGGGCTGGAAAACGCCGTCATCTACCGCTACGGCACCATGCATCGCAACACCTTCATCAACGCTCCGCAGCTGTTGAACCGCTGTTTTCAGCATCTCCGGGAACCCCGGATTTTCTTTGCCGGCCAGATCAGCGGCGTGGAAGGATACCTTGAATCGGCAGCCAGCGGCCTCATCGTCGGCACCCAGCTTGCCCTGCTCCAAAAAACCGGCCGCTTTTTTCCCTTCCCGGCAACCTGCGCCCTGGGAGCGTTGTCAACCCACATCACCAACACCCACAGCAAGAACTTCCAGCCGATGAACATCAATTTCGGGCTTTTCCCGGCCCTGGAAAAGAAAATGAAAAAAGCGGCCCGCAAGGCCGCCTACGCTGAAAGAGCACTGGAAGATCTCAACCGCTGGCTGCGGGAATGCCCGCTCCGGCTGCCCGCTGAGGACTGAAAATTTTCTTTAAGCAATTCCAGTAGTGTCCGATTTGCTTTTTGCAAAAAACATCCCCCGCTCAGCGGCTCAACAGCGCCACCAGCCGTTCCAATTCCTCCGCCGAATAAAATTCAAGTTCCAGGCTGCCTTTTTGATGCTTTTTATCCCGCCAGCGAAGATTCACCCTGGTGCCCAGGACCTGTCCCAGGCGATCGCAGAGATCTTTTTCATACAGCGAAGCGGCCTCGTCCGGCTGAGCCTTGGCTTCAGCTCCGGTTTTTTTGCGCTGGCGGATCAGACGCTCCACCTGGCGCACGGAAAGCTGGCGGGCGACAATCTGCTCCGCCAGGGCCTGGCGGCCTTCATCATCCGGCAAAGCCAGCAAAGCCCGCCCATGACCCATGCTCAGGCGCCCTTCCTCCATCAGGGTCAAAACCGGGGCCGGCAGGTTCAGCAGGCGGACCATGTTGGTCACCGTTGAACGGTCCTTGCCCAGCGTCTTGGCGACCTCCTCATGGTTGAAGTCAAATTCGTCAATCAGGCGCTGGTAGCCCTGCGCCTCTTCAACGGGATTGAGGTTTTCCCGCTGCAGGTTCTCAATCAGCGAAATCTCCACCGCCTGCCGGTCGTCCAGGGTGAGCACCAGCGCCGGGATCTGGCTGACTCCCGCCTGCTGCGCCGCCCGCCAGCGCCGCTCACCGGCCACCAGCCGGTAGCGGCCCGGCTGGCTCCCCGGCCTGACCAGCACCGGCTGCACCACCCCTTTTTCCTTGATGGAGCGCACCAGTTCCGCCATTTTCTCCGGGTCAAACCGCTTGCGGGGCTGCCTGCTGTCCGGCTCGATAAAGGAAACGGAACATTGGATCAACTTTTCATTTTCAGGGGCGGCAGCCGCGGGAAGCAGCGCTCCCAGGCCTTTGCCCAGGCCCCTTTTTACCGTAAACGCTTTCTTTTTTTCAGCCATGAGTACCTTTTTTCTGATTTCTATCCGGTTTGACTGCCAGCGAGGTCTTCCGCGACGGCCGCGCCGCCGTCAGCTCCGCCCGCCGCCTGCCGGCGCATAAATTCATCGGCAAGCTGGAAATAGGCCTGCGCCCCGGTCGAGGAAACGTCGTACAGGGCAATGGGCTTCCCGTGGCTGGGCGACTCGCTGAGTCGGACGTTGCGGGGGATGACCGCCTGGTAGACCAGGGGGCCGAAATGCTCCCGCACTTCCTTTTCCACCTGCCGGGCCAGGGTGGTCCGCTGGTCCATCATGGTCAGCAGGATGCCCTCGATCTCGAGCCCGGGATTGAGGGTTTCCTGGACCCGCCGCACGGTAAACAGCAGCTGCCCCAAACCCTCCATGGCGTAGTATTCGCTCTGCAGAGGAATCAAAATGGTATCGGCCGCCGCCAGGGCGTTGATGGTCAGCAATCCCAGGGAAGGGGAGCAGTCAATAAGGATATAGTCATATCGCTCCCGCAGGGAACTCAGCCGATCGGCAAGAATAAACTCCCGCCGCTCATAGTGCAGCAGCTCCATCTCGGCACCGATCAGATCGGGATCGGCCGGGATGATGTCCAGGTAGGAAAATTCCGTCTGCTGGAGAACCTCTGCCGGCGTGGCCAGCCCGAGCAGGGCCTGGTAAATGGTCCGCTGCGCGTCGTCGCCGGCATAGCCGACGCCGCTGGTGGCATTCCCCTGGGGATCCAGGTCAACCAGGAGCGTCCGGCGCTCGGCAATGGCCAGCGAGGCCGCCAGGTTGACCGCTGTGGTCGTCTTGCCGACGCCGCCTTTCTGGTTGGCAATGGAAATTATTTTGCCCATGAAAAAATCACACCCTGGCAATCTGGATCATGTACCTTTCCTGCTCCAGGAACGGTATGACAACGGGAGTAATATCCTGCAGCTGCAAATACTCATGGGAAGCCACATCCTCCACGATGCCCTCCCGCGACGAAGCGGTGGCGGAAAGCAGCAGCTGGCCGCCGGATGCCAGAAGCTCACCGGCAACGGGAAAGACCTCGTCCCTGACCGAAACAGCCCGGCTCACCAGCGCCGCTGCTGGTTTTATCAACTTCGTACTACCATTTCCCCGCCGCAAATGCAAATGGTGGATTTCAACATTATCAAGGCCCAGCAGCCTGACAACATGCTGCAAAAACAGGGTTTTTTTCCGCCGGGCGTCAACCAGCAGAAAAGGAAGCGCCGGCAGCAGCAGGGCCAGGGGCAGGCCGGGAAAACCGGCGCCGGTGCCCAGGTCAAGTACCGGGCCTGATCGACCGGCAAGAAAGGAAAAAAAGGCAAAGGAATCCAGAAAATGGCGGCAGATGATCTCCCGGCTGTCCCTGACTGCGGTGAGATTGTAGGCCCGGTTCCACTGCTGCAGGGCCTCCAGGTAGGCCATCAGGGCTTCCTGCTGCTCCACACCGAGCTCGATGCCCAGCTGCCGACTGCCGTCAACCAGGAGCCGCCGCAGGCTGTCCGTTTCAGTCTGCTTCATTTTCCCACGCAGAAATTGGCAAAAATAGTGTCCAGCAAATCCTCGTCCCGGCGCCGGCCGGTCAACTCCAGGAAGGCCAGGCGGGCCTGCCCGAGTTCCTCCGCCACCATGTCCAGCAGCGGCCGGGAACCGGCAAGCAGCCGCAGGCTGCGCTCCAGGCATCCCTGGATATCTTCCAGCAGGAGTTTATGACGCAGGTGGCAGACCATCGGCGCCCCGGAGAATTTTTTAAATTCCCGGTCGATCATCTCCCGGAGCTTTTCCTTCAACTCCCTGATGTCGCTCTGGTTCCGGCGGGCCGCGGTATAAACAAACGAGACTGCAGCGGGGGCAAAAAACTCCCGGCGCTCCTGCTCGGTGACCGCCGGCGGGAGATCTTTCTTGTTGACCACCAGGAGATGGGGTCGGGACGACAGGCGGCGGTAAATCTCGCGGTCTTCCCCGGTGGGCTCCTGGGTGTTGTCCATCACCATGATAACCATGTCAGCCCGCTGCATCCATTCATCCGTCCGGGCAACCCCCAGTTTTTCCACCGGGTCCGCCGGCCGGCAGATCCCGGCGGTGTCGGCAATTTCCACCGACATGCCGCCCAGAGCCAGCCGCTCGCTGACCACATCCCTGGTGGTTCCGGGAATCTCGGTGACAATGGCCCGCTCCCGACCCAGCAGGGCGTTGAGCAGGCTGGATTTGCCGACGTTGGGACGGCCAACCAGCACCACCCGCAGGCCCTCAACCAGCGTCCGGCCTTCCCGATAGGAATCAAGCAACTGGTTTACCTTGTCCCGCAGGGACTCCAGCTCCACCGTCATCCGGCTGGTGGCCAGGGACAGGCCTTCTTCTTCCAGCAGGTCAAGCTCCACTTCCAGGGCGGCCAGCTGGCGGGACAGCCGCTGCTCCAGATCCGTCAGCTCGGTGGACAGGCTGCCGGCCAACTGGCGGACCGCCACCTGCAGGGCCTCCTCGCTGCCGGCGGCAATCACATCGGCAACCGACTCCGCCTGCACCAGGTCCAGGCGGCCGTTCAAAAAGGCCCGGCGGGTAAATTCCCCCGGCTCCGCCAGCCGGGCCCCCTGGTCCAGCAGCAGCTGCAATATTTTCCCGGTGACCAGGCGGCCGCCGTGGCAGTGAATTTCCACCATTTCTTCACGGGTGTAGGAACGGCCCGGCTCCATCCGGACCGCCAGTACCTGGTCACAAGGTCTGCCGGTTCCGGGATCATGGATCATGCCCAGGTAGAGATGGAAAGGGGTGAAACTGGCGGGAAGAGGGGAGAAAAGAGCCTTGAGAATGGCCCCGGATCGGGGTCCGCTCAGGCGAAGAATGGCAATGCCGCCTTCACCAACGGGGGTTGAGACGGCGGCAATCGTGTCACTGGAAACCATAACCTGCGCTCATCAGGCCTTAACTTCTTTCGCTTTTGCCCTGTTTCTATCCCGGTGGCGATAACCGCTTTTTGGATAAATAATAATCTTTTTATATTCGCCGTCGCCCTTGCTGCGTGAATACAGGCTTTTGTCTTCCTGGATAAGCAGATGGACAATGCGGCGGTCGTGGGCGTTGAGGGCGTTGATGGTTACCGGCTTGCGGGTTTTCCTGGCCTTGGCCGCCAGCTTGAGCGCCAGCTTCTTGATATTGTTCTCATGGCGGGAGCGGAAGCCGCCGCAGTCCACGTAGATGCGTCCGCCCCTGACCCCGTACAGCTTGTTCATCAGGTACTGCAGGGCATCCAGCACCTCGCCCTTGCGGCCGGTAAGCATTCCCTGGTCCCCGTCCTCTTCCAGCACCAGGTGACAGTCATGGTGCTCCCGGCGGACTTCAATGGACTGCACCGGCGCGCCCATCAGGTCCAGGATCTCGGTCAGGGTCTTTTTGACCTTTTCCACGTCTATGGTGGCGATCCCGGTGGTTTTTTTCACGGGTTCCGTCGTCTCCCGCGGTGGAGCTTTCGGCGCCGCGGCCGGCGGGGCAGCCGGTTCAACCTCCTCTTCGGACACCGTCACGGCAACAGATTCTTCCTTTTCAACCGGTTCAGCTGTCGCTTCCTTGCGAAGATGGTCGCCAAAAGCGGAATCAATCAGCTCCTTGACCAGATCGCTGCCTTGCTTTTCTTCAACCGTCACCCTGATAAGCGCCGTTTTGCCGCCCAGGAAACCAAGAATCTTTTTGGTTTCCTTTCTGACTACCTCATAATTCAGCCGGTCCGCGGCAATATTCAACTGCCGGCAGGCTTTCTCAATCGCATCCTGAACATTTTTGCCTTCAAAATCCCTGGTCATCGGGGTTTTCTCCCTTGCAACACTGATGGACTTGCAATAAGTCTCAAAATCGATGGCACGGTAAAAGCTTCATATTCGAGGCAGGCAAAGCCTGGATGACGGGGCATATTGCTGCACGTTGAAGCAGCGAAGGTTGCAGCCTGACGAAGAAGATGGAGCCTTTACGAAGCCATCATGCCTCGGTTTTCTTCATCACCATATACTGCTGGCCGATTGACAGCACATTGTTCACCAGCCAGTACAGCACCAGGCCGGCCGGGAAGTTCAAGAACATGAAGGTGAAGATAATCGGCATGAACAACATCATTTTCGCCTGCATGGCATCGCCGGTCGTCGGGCTCATCTTCTGCTGCAGCAGCATGGTTACCCCCATCAAAATCGGGGTCACATAGTAGGGATCCTTGGCGGCCAAATCCTGAATCCACCAGAAAAAAGGCGCGTGCCGCAGTTCAATCGCCACCATCAGGCCCCGGTAGAGACCGAAGAAGACGGGTATCTGCACGACGATGGGCAGGCAGCCGCCGAAAGGATTCACCTTGTGCGTCCGGTACAGATCCATCATTTCCTTCTGCTGCCGGGCCTTGTCATCCTTGTATTTTTCCTTCAGCTTGGCCACTTTCGGCTGAATGAGCTTCATCTTGCTCATGGACTGGTAGCTTTTCTGGGAAAGCGGGTAGAAAACCAGCTTGATCAGGATGGTCACCAGGATAATGGCCAAACCGTAATTGTGCAGGTAGCGGTTGAAAAACTTCAGCAGCTGAACCAGGGGCCGGGCAATGATCCCGAACCAGCCGAAATCGACCGATTTGTCCAGGGCCAGGTTGAATTTTTTCAGGTAGTCAAATTCTTTCGGGCCGACGAAAACCCTGAAGCTGCCGGCACCTTTCAGCTTCATCCCGGTTTCCACAATGGTGGATTCCGGCTTCTCAATCACCCCGGCCGCGTTGGCGGCCGCCTCCGGCTCCCGGGGCATGATGGCAGCCAGGAAGTACTTGCTGGTATAGCCTATCCAGTTAACCTGGCCCTCCAGCTCCATTTTCTTAATATTCTTCTGCTTCTTCGACTGCTTGAACAGCTTCCCGTTGACATAGGCCTCCGGACCGCTGTACACGTACGATTTTTTCTTTTTTACCCCGGGAAAGAGTTCGTGGGACCAGGACAGGCAGGTCGAGGAAACCGCAGCATTCGCGCCCTTGTCGCCCTGGAGTTCATAGGAAAGATCGAAATAGTATTCGCCAGGGTAAAAAACGTACTTTTTTACCAAAACCAGGCCGTTTTCCAGGGGATGCGTGAGCCTGAGCTCCACCTGCCTGTCGCTGATTTTCAGGCTGTTTGAGCCGTTGGCATCGGCCTGGTAGCGAAAGCGACGGTCACTGAAAACCTGGTCTCCCAAAGCTATCCTGCCGGCCAGGGGCAGGTAGGAAGCCTTGACCACATTCACCATTTCCAGCTGGGGACTGTCGGGAGCGATGTCCCGGCGATATTTCTTCAGGGTAAATTTTTTCATTACCCCCCCGGCCGTGTTGATGACGCAGGTATACAAATCCGAATCGATGGTGATGTCCTCACCCTTGACTTCGGGAACCGGCGCTGACGCCGATGACGGCAGTGACGACGAGGTGTTTTCGGTGGATGCCGACGCCGGGGCGGAAGCGGGGTGCGTCTCTTTGGTTGTGGCAGTGGATGACGGCGATGTCTGTTTTACCGCTGTAACTGTCTGCGGAACCGGTTTTTTGGGGGGGAAAATATACTGATAACCCATGAGCACGGCCAGGGACAAGGCGATGGCCAGAATGGTCCGTTTTTCCATGTTTTCTCCATACCCATTGCTGATGGGCTTGTTAAATTTAGTTCATCACTTTTTGACTGCGGCATAACGAATCGGTGATTACAGGCACTATTATGCTGGATCTATGCCGCCGGGAAAAAAGGGATTGCAGCGCAGGATTCTGAGACCGGCTTTCAGGGTGCCCCGGATGATGCCATAGCGTTCAATGGCATCAAGAGCATACTGGGAACAGGAAGGAACAAAACGACAGGAATGACCCATGTAGGGCGATATCAAAACCTGATAAACTTTTATTGGCAGACAATAAAGCCTTATCAACATGCTGACGCGTTTTTTTTGCAATTCCCGGATTTTCTTATTCGCGATAGAAGGGGGGATAATTCCCGATCAACATCATCAAGACAATTCAAGGAACAGTTTCTTTTTACCACCAGCGAATAATCCATTCCCGGAAGAAAGAGCGCCTTGTGCAGCCGGAAAAACTCCCGGATCAAACGCTTCAACCGATTTCTTCTCACCGCGTTGCCAACCTTTTTACTGACGGTTATGCCGACGCGGGCTGGCCCGGTTCCTCGATCTAAAAAAAACAATAAAAAATTGGCGCTGCTTCTTCTCCGGCCCCTGGCAAAACATTCCAGAAATTCCGGTCGCTTAAGCATCCTTTCCCGCCGAGAAAAACCCTGCTTTTTCATAAGGGCTACGGAGTCAGGCGCTTTCTCCCTTTCTGCCTTCTCCTTTTCAAGATAAGCCGGCCGGCGGCAGTGCTCATGCGCCGGCGGAAGCCATGGGTCCTTTTCTTTTTCAAGTTGCTGGGTTGAAATGTTCTTTTCATATTTGTATTATAACCTTTCCAGTTTCCATCCGGAAACGGCCCTTTCCGGATGAGCTGTCAGCCTTTAGCCTTTAGCTTTTAGCCCAACAAGCTGTTTTTTCAACGTTCTACTGAAGCTGACGGCACTACAATCACCCGCGGCATAACCTGAAAGAATCTCCTGCCGCCTTGCGTATCACTCACCGCTGTGATTTGGTAGTCCCAACGGGACTCGAACCCGTGTCTCCGCCGTGAGAGGGCGATATCCTAGGCCACTAGACGATGGGACCAAAAAATGGCTGGGAGACCAGGATTCGAACCTGGGTTGACGGAGTCAGAGTCCGTAGTCCTGCCGCTAGACGATCCCCCAGCAAAAAATGCGTCGGCGAAAATAGCATCAATCCTATATTTTGTCAATCACATATTATTACTTTGTATTCATCCGGAAACCATGGTTTCCGGATGAGCTGTCAGCTGTCAGCCTTGAGCTTTCAGCTTAATAAATTTTTCCCCCCGAAAGCTGGCTGTGACGGTTAAAAATCTTCATTGGAAAATAAATATTTCCAGATGAACATCATTTGAGAAAGATACGTATGGCTACACGTCCAGGTTAGAAACCAGCAAGGCGTTTTCCTCGATGAAATTCCGCCGCGGGGTAATCTGGTCACCCATCAAAACGGTAAATATTTCATCCGCCTCCACATCGTCTTCTATCCTGACCTGCAGAAGCTTTCTGGATTCCGGATTCATGGTGGTTTCCCACAACTGATCCGGGTTCATTTCCCCCAGCCCCTTATAACGCTGGATGGAGATGCCGGTTTTCCCGATTTCCAGCACCTTCAGCAGCAATTTTTCCTTCGTTTCCAGCTCCAGAAGATCATTTTTAGACTGCAGGAGAAAGGGCGGGTTTTCCAGCTGTTTCAAGGCTTCATTGAGCTGAACCAGGGTCTCATACTCGATGGATTTTACCAGTCTCGCGTCCAGGGGGAAAATTCTTTTGCCCCGTTCATCGGCAATGATCAGCTTGTTGACGTTGCTTTCCTCGTCAAAGGAAAACTCTTTTATCTGCAGGCCGGCTTCCACCAGGCGCTTGGTAAAGCTCTTTACCTTCTTTTCATCCCGCAGATGTTCGCGGGTGGTGATGCCATGTTTCATTAAAAGCTTGATGAACCGCGGTGTATAGCCTTTTTTTATTAACCTGTCCATGAAATACTTGTAGGAAACCAGCTTTAACAGGGTCTGCACCAGGGTGGGCCCCTTTATTTCCCGACCGGAATTCTTGATCGTCACCACCATGTCTTTGGTGTTGTTTTTAATGATAAAATCATTCAGTTCCTTATCCGTGCTGAGATACTCGGACGACTTCCCCCGGCTGATGCGATAGAGCGGCGGCTGGGCGATGAACAGGTGTCCCTTTTCCACCAGGGAGGACATCTGGCGGAAAAAGAAGGTCAGGAGCAGGGTGCGGATGTGCGACCCGTCAACATCGGCGTCGGTCATGATGATAATTCGGTGGTAGCGCAGTTTCTCCAGGTTGAATTCGTCCGGACCGATGCCGGTGCCCAAGGCGGCAATCAGGGTCTTGATCTCCTCGCTGGCCAGCATCTTGTCAAAACGGGCCTTTTCGATGTTCAGGATTTTGCCCTTCAGGGGCAGAATGGCCTGGTTGCGCCGGTCCCGACCCTGCTTGGCTGAACCGCCGGCGGAGTCGCCCTCGACAATGAATATTTCACTGAACCGAGCATCCTTCTCCTGGCAGTCAGCCAGTTTTCCCGGCAGCATGGACGATTCCAGCAGTCCCTTTCTCCGGGTCAGCTCCCGGGCCTTTCGGGCCGCTTCCCGGGCCCGGGCGGCATCGACGATTTTATGAACGATGGTATTGGCGATGGAAGGATTTTCTTCCAGGAAGCTGGACAGGTGTTCATTGATGAGTGACTCCACCAGCCCCTTGACTTCGCTGTTGCCCAGCTTGGTCTTGGTTTGACCTTCAAACTGGGGGTCGGGAATTTTCACGCTGATAACCGCGATCATGCCCTCGCGGATGTCGTCGCCGCTGATGGTGACTTTCTTTCCCTTCAGAACATTTTTTGCGTTGATGTAGCTGTTGATGGTTCTGGTAACCGCGGCCTTGAACCCCACCAGGTGGCTGCCTCCTTCATGGGTATTGATGTTGTTGGCAAAGGTATAGACCTGCTCCGTGTAGCCATTATTGTACTGCATGGCCACTTCCATTTCCACATTTTCCCGCTTTCCCGAAATATAAATGGGATCTTTGTGCAGAGGAGACTTGTTCTTGCCCAAATACTCCACAAAAGATACAATGCCGCCCTCGTACAGAAATTCCCGCTTCTTGCCGCCGTTGCGCTCATCCTCCACCAGGATTTGTATTCCCGAATTCAGAAAAGCCAGTTCCCTGAGCCGCCGGGTAATGATGTCAAAGTTAAAACTCGTCTGTTCGAAAATTTCCGGATCCGGCTTGCAGTGAATCAGGGTTCCTGTTCTCCTGGTTTTGCCGGTAATGGTCAGCTCCGTTGCCTTGTGGCCCCGTTCATAGCGCTGGGTATAGACTTTTCCATCCCGGCGGATTTCCACTTCCATGTATTCGGTTAAAGCGTTGACTACCGACACCCCCACTCCGTGCAGGCCCCCGGAAACCTTGTAGGCCGAATTGTCAAACTTCCCCCCGGCATGGAGCTTGGTCAGCACCAGCTCCACGGCCGGCAGCCCGGTCTGAGTATGAATGTCGACAGGGATGCCTCGACCGTCGTCTTCCACCGTTACCGAGTCGTCAACATGAATAGTTACCGATATTTTCTGACAATATCCCGCCAATGCTTCATCGATGCTGTTGTCCACCAGCTCATAAATCAGGTGGTGCAAACCGGCAACGTCCGTACTGCCGATATACATGGCCGGCCTTTTTCTGACCGCCTCAAGTCCTTCCAGCAGTTTAATTTCTTCCGCGTTGTATGTTTTGGTCATTGTTGTCCTTATCTGATCAGTACCTTACTTCTGAAAGATCGTTATAAAAAACAAGAAAATCCAACTTGCTGCCAAGAGTTAATTTCAGGATGTTCGGGCTTGGCTCGTAGCGGTATTGGCCGCCGAATGAATCACACGATGTGATTCGCGGCGGTCGCCTCGGAGCCGGCCATGGTACTACTTTACAACTCAACTTTTCATCGGCATAACCCCGTTGAGATAGTTGTCGTTTCCTTCTTCCCTGAAAATACAGGGCTGCATGCCGCCGCTGACGAAAAGATTTATATGTTCAGCCGTCGATACCTGGAGAAAATCAAGCAGATACCTGATATTGAAAGAAACGGTAAAAGGTTCGCCGTGATAGGGGATTTGCATATCTTCCTGGGCGTTGCCCATCTCGGGATTATTAATATTAATGGTCAGCTTGTTTTCACTGAAACTCATAATAATGCCCTTGTACTTATCGTAGGCAAGCACGTTCATTCTTCGCAGGATGCGCAGAAAATCTTCCCGGTTCAGCTGGATTTCATGGGAAAAGGTGGTCGGTATCATCTTGCGATAATCGGGAAAATTACCCTTCAGCAATCGCAAAACCATGATAAAGGTCTCCCCGGTTACGTAAACGTCATTGCCGGTAAAACTGATTTTGAGTTTTTCCTCGTCGTCAAAAACATTCTTGATTTCCACCAGGCTTTTCCGGGAAAAAATACGGTTTTCACCCAACTGTATGTGACCGTCTATTTTATCGGTTTTAGCCACGGACACCCGGTGCCCGTCGGTGGAAACAAAGGTAAGCAATGCATCCTGTTCTTCCGCCGCCTCTTCTTCCTCTGCTTCAGGCCCCACCTCCACGTAGATTCCCTCCAGGTTGTAGCGGGGATCCGAGATGCGGGCCACAGAAAATATCGTTCTTTCGATGAGATTTTTCAGGGTTGCCGCCTCAATGGTAAAATAATCATCAGGCGGATCAAAATTGAGAACCGGGAAATCCTCCCACTTGGCACTCAGAATGTGAAAAAAACTCTTTTTACCTTTGATGGTAACCAGGTTTTCTTCCCCATCTTTTTTGATGACAATATCTTCATCATCAAGATTTCTAATAATTTCAAATATCTTTTTGCCATTGACGCAGATGGTTCCCGCTTCTTTTATCGTTGAAGGAAGCGTGGCTTTGGCGCTGCAGTCAATGTCACACGCAATGATGGAAAGAATATCATCAGCTGCTGTTATAAGTATATTTTGCGAATATTGCAGCGCGGAGGTTTTTTCCAGAATGTATTGGATTTTTTGCAAACCGTTAACCAGATGGTTCTTCTTAACTGTTATCTCCATAATATAGTCCTTAAAACAATAAAAAATTATAGGAGTAGTAATAAAGCATGTTAATTTGTGTATAAATGGTACAACATATTGTTTTTATTAAATATTTACTGTTCAATTTCCTGTTTATAAAAACCGCTTTTCGATAAAAGATACAACAGGCGGCGACAATGGTTCAATGAAATAAGAATTATAACAAAAACTCAACAACTTTATGCCAAATGAATAGACAGATTTTTAAACAAAGCGAGGAAAGTTATTTTTTTAATCCACTGCTTATTTTATTGATGATGTCCTGAAGACTGCTGTCTTTGGAAAGCTTGCTTTTTATTTTGTTTTCCGCGTAAATGACGGTTGAATGATCCTTTCCCCCGAATTTGTCGGCAATATCGGGGTAGGAGCAATGGGTCAGCTGCCGGGAAAGATACATGGCTATCTGCCGGGGAAAAACAATATTCCTGGTCTTTTTTCGCGATCTTAAATCAGAGGTTTTAAGGTGAAAATAATCAGCGGTGGCGGTAATGATGTTGTCGACCGTGATTATTTTTTCATCCATTTTAATAATGTCCTTTAAAACTTTTTTGACAAAATCGATGGATATTTCCTGCTTGTTCTCAAAGGAAGAAAAAGCGGCGATGCGCAGCAGGGCTCCTTCCAGGGTGCGGATGTTGGAAGAAACATTTTCAGCCAGAAAAAAGGCGACCTCGGTGCTGAGCTTGAGGTTTTCCTGGTTTGCCTTGGTTATCAGGATGGCGACCAGGGTTTCGTTGTCCGGGGGCTGGATATCCGCGATCAGGCCCCATTCAAAACGGGTGCGCAGCCTGTCTTCTAGCTTGGGGATGTCCATGGGAAACTTGTCGCTGGTCAGGACAATCTGCTTGTGGCTTTTATAAAGGGAATTGAAGGTGTGAAAAAATTCTTCCTGGGTGCGCTCCTTGCCGGCAATGAACTGGATGTCATCAATAAGCAGAACATCCATCTGGCGATATTTATTGCGAAACTGGGGCATTTTATCTTCCTTGATTGCCCCGATGAGGTCGTTGGTAAAATCTTCCGAGGTGACGTAGTGGGTTTTAAGCTTGTTGTTGTATTGATTTATGTGATTGCCGATGGCGTGTAAAAGATGGGTTTTTCCCAGGCCGGCGCTGCTGTAGATAAATAAAGGATTGTAGCTGGAACCGGGCTGCTTGGCGACCGCCAGGGCGGCGGCATGGGAAAATTCGTTGGAAGGGCCAACGACAAATTCGGAAAAAGTATACTTGGGATTGAAGGGGGAATCCTTTCCCGCCAGGGCAGATGAAGACAAGGGGGCAGGCAAATCATCCTCTTGCTGTTTTTTGCTGTTTTGTTTTAGGTAGTGAGGCTTTTTTTTGGCTACCACGTAGGAAACCGTTATGTCGGCGGAAGAAACCTTTCGCAGAGCATCCTCAATCGCGGTAGGATAGTTTTCCGCCAGCCAGTCCTTGAAGAAGCGGTTGGGTACCTCCAAAGTAAGGACAGAGTCAGCCATTTTCTTGATTTTTATCGGTTTGAACCAGGTCAGATAGTTATGTTCGCTAACCTGTTCCTTGATGTGGTCAAGAACCTGGGACCAAAGATGATTGTGCATAGGAAAAAAGGCTTATTTTCAATATGTTAGATAATTAATTACGCGAACTACCAATGTTAGCAGATCAACATTTTTTTGACAATAGATATTTTTTGCGCTATGGAGGAAAGCCTTCTCAAATATCCCTGGTTAGCTTCCATGTGGAAACCGCCGTTTCCGGACAGGCTCCCAGTGTTCATTTCTCAATGGAAACCAGAGTAAACAGTAAATGATTTTTCGCATAACGCCGCCAGCACTGGTACTGATTGTTACAGCCGATATTCTTCTTGGCGACGCTCCCCTGCCTTTTCCCCACCCGGTGGTTTTAATCGGCCGAATAATTGAGTTTTTGGAGCACTGCCTTTATCCCGAACAGAGGGAGGAAAAACGGGAACTGGCCACCGGCACCGTCCTGGTTTTCATTGTCTGCCTGCTGACTTTTGTACTGAGCTGGGCGGTCATTAAAGCGGCATACCTGATCTGGCCGTTTTCAGGCTTCCTGGTGGCCGCCTTCCTTGGCTACACCTGCCTGGCTTCCACCGGCCTGGCCCGGGCCGCCGTCAAGGTTCTTGCTGCCCTGGAAAAAGAAGGCCTGGAGGAAGCCAGGAAATCCCTGGCCATGATTGTCGGACGGGATACCGCCGGCCTTGACCGTGAAGAGATTTTGAAGGCGGTGGTGGAAACCGTGGCCGAAAATATCAGCGACGCGGTGGTGGCGCCGCTGTTTTACCTGCTTTTGGGCGGCGTTCCCCTGGCCATGGTTTACAAGGCGGTGAACACGATGGATTCAATGCTGGGCTACCGCAGCGACCGCTATGAATTTTTCGGCCGGGCGGCGGCCCGCCTCGATGACCTGGCTAATTATCTTCCCGCCCGCCTTTCCGGTCTGCTCATTATTGCCGCCGGCTGGCTGCTGGGCTATGATCCCGTCCGCGGCTGGCGCATAATGAAAAAATATCATCATGTCCATCACAGTCCCAACAGCGGCTACCCGGAAGCGGCGATGGCCGGCATCCTGGGGATGGAGCTGGGTGGCCCGTCAAGCTACTTCGGCAGGAAGGTGGACAAGGGATTTATCGGCGAGCCGCTGGCCCCCCTGCACGGCGGCCAGGTAAGAGAAGCGGTGAAAGTGCTTTATCTGTGCACGGTTTTGATGACTTTTCTGGGAGTGTGGGTGGTATGGTAGGAGAAAAAAAGCCGCCGGTGCATGGCGGCACCGTTTTTCATACCGCAGCGGAACTGGGAGTTCCGGTAGCGGAAATAAGGGATTTTTCCGCCAATATCAATCCCCTGGGCCTGCCGTCCAGGGCGCGGACGGCACTGACCCGGGCCCTGGATCATCTGCAGCATTACCCGGAGATGTACGCGGACTCGCTGATCAGGCAAATTGCCGCAACCGGCGGTCATCCGGCATCGGGAATCCTGGCCGGCAACGGTTCAACGGAACTGATTTACCTGCTGGTCCGGGTGCTGAAACCGAAAACCTCGCTCATCATCGCCCCCGCTTTTACCGAGTACCAGCGGGCCGTGAAGCTGTACGGCGGCGGCGTGAATTTTTGCCAAACGCTGAGTGAAAATGATTTTATTCCCCAGTCCCAGGAGATTATCAAGGCCCTGGACGACAAACCCGACCTTTTGTTCATGGGCAATCCCAACAATCCCACCGGGAGCCTGCTGGCGCCGGAGGAATTGTGCCTGGTGCTGGAGGCCGCCCGCCGCCGGGGAACGACCTGCGTTGTCGATGAAGCCTTTATTGATTTTGTCGAAGGGGATTCATCAATGGAATCGCGGCTGGAAAACTTTGAAAACCTGGTGGTTCTGCGGTCGCTGACGAAAATATACAGCCTGGCGGGTCTGCGCTGCGGCTATCTTCTGGCCCATGCCGGGCTGGTGGCCGAGCTGCGCCGTCACCAGGAGCCCTGGAACGTCAACAGCCTGGCCATCGCCGCCGCCCGGGAGGCGCTGGCCGATCGGGCGTTTATCGAGGAAAGCCGCCGCTTCATTGCCGGGGAGCGGGACTTTCTCTTCCGGGAGCTTTCCCACATCTCCGCCCTGCGCCTTTTTCCCTCGCGGGCCAACTACCTGTTGATGAAGCTGGACAGTCGATATTCCGCCCGTAAACTCAGTGATTTTCTCCGCCGCCGCCATCGACTGCTCATTCGCCTCTGCCCGGATTTTGCCGGCCTGGATGACTCCTATCTCAGGGTGGCGGTGAAAGACCGGGCACACAACCAGGTGTTGGTCAAGGGCATGGAAGATTTTTTTGCCTGACGGCGGGTTGGCGTCGCCGGTCGCGGAAAGCACCGATCCGGAAGCAATCACTTTGGGGTTGGCGTCAACTCTCCGGCGGTGGTGAAGAAGAGGATTCCTTCATGAAGTGAAATTCCACCCGGCGGTTTTTAGCCCGGTTTTCAGGGGTGTCGTTGGGAACCAGCGGCCGGGTGTCGGCGTAGCCGACGGCCATCAGCCGCTTGGCCGGGATGCCCTTTTCCTCGACCAGGTAGCGAAGGACGGCGGTGGCCCGGGCTGAAGAAAGCTCCCAGTTGGACGGGTAGAGTGGAGAGGAGGTTATGGGAATGTTGTCCGTGTGCCCTTCGATAGCCACCGGATAGCTGTTGTCGTTGATGATTTTACTGATGGAATCCAGGAAAGGCTTGAATTCCGCCTTGATCTGGGCAGACCCGGCGTCGAACATCAGTTTCCCGGTGATTTTCAGGGTGACGCCGTTTTCATCGGCGGAAACTTCCGCTTCATTTTCCAGTTCGTGATCATCAATGGCCTGATTGATCTTCTCACTCATCTCCAGCATGTCAATCATGCTGCTTTCCTTCTCCGACAGCTGGATGGAAACCGGGGTGCTGGAGCGTTCTTCGAAGTCACCGGGATTCTCGGTGACCGTGCCGAAGGCGTCTTTGACGGAGCCAAGCATGCTCCTGAACTTCACCACGTCCATGTTGGAAAAGGAGAGCAGGAGAACGAAAAAGGTCATCAGCAGGGTGGCCATGTCGGCAAAGGTGGCCATCCATGCCGGTGCTCCCTCTTCACATTCCTCGCACTCGCATTCTTCGCAGACGCACTCCTGCTGTTCTTCCGCCATTTAAGCCTCTTCCTGCTGTGCCTGGCGCAGATTGGGACTCAGGAAAGCTTCCAGTTTGCTCCTGACAATAATGGGGTTGTCCCCCTCAAGGATTGACAAGACGCCTTCGATGACCACCTCCATCATCAGGACTTCTTCCGCTGACTTGCCTCCCAGTTTTTCGGCGATGGGCAGGGCGATCAGGTTGGCCAGGATGGCGCCGTAGAAAGTGGTCAGCAGGGCCACGGCCATGGACGGGCCGATGGCACCGGGATCGCTGAGGTTCTGCAGCATCTGCACCAGGCCGATGAGAGTGCCGATCATCCCGAAGGCCGGGCCCATGGCCCCGAGGGTTTTAAAAACTTTCTGGCCGCTCTGGTGCCGCTGTTTCATGAAGCCGATCTCGGTTTTCAGAATGGCCCGCACCAGGTTGGGAGCGGTGCCGTCAACCACCAGGCGGATGCCCTTGGCCAGGAACGGCTCCTCGATTTCTTCCTTTTCCAGGGCGATGATGCTTTCCTTCCGGGCCTTGACCGCCAGGTCCACGATCTTTTCGATCACTTCTTCCGGCGTTTGCTTGGGACTGAAAAAGGCCTTCAGGGCGATTTTAATCGAACCGATGACCTGGCCGAGCGGGAACGAGATCAGCAGCGCGGCAACCGAACCGCCGATAACCACCAGTACCGAGGGGACGTCAATAAAAGCTCCCAGGCCGCTGCCCATCAGGATGGAAGCGATGATCAGGGCAACCCCGGCGACAATCCCTATTATGGTCGCAATATCCATCTTTTATGTCTTGCCTATTCTTATTTCCTGATTTTCCTCGTAGTAAAAAATATGCTTATGTACTGCATCGCTTTTTAGGCTCGATTCTTTAATGGTAATTTCAACCCCGGGGAAGAGGGTGTCGAAAGCGTAGAGCCGGCAGTTGGTGTTGATTTCCTGGTCCAGTTTTATCTTTTCTTCCAGGGCGTTCAGGTTTTCCTGTTCCACCTGCAGCTGTTCGCTGAGATACAAAAGCTTGGCCTGCAGCAGCTCCTGTTCTTCCTGCAGTTCTTCCGCCTCTTCCCTGCTGACCTGTTCGTGCTCCTGCTCAAAAAAGAGGTGAATCTCTTCCAGCCGTTCCTGGAGAGCATCGACCTCTTCCTGTTTGGCCTGGAGTATTTTTTCCTGTTTCCGGCTTTTCTGCATCAGGAAGGGGTCGACTCCGAGAAAAAACTGCGTAGGCGTTGCCCACTTGGCGCCGATGATCTTGGCATACACGCTGTTTTTTACCCGGCAGCTGCCGCCGACGATGACTCCCGGTTCATGAAGGAAAATAATGCTGCCGTTGGTGGTCAGCTGGCTGTGAAGGGCGGACTTTTCAATAAAGATATTGCCCTGGGCTTCAATGCTGGAGTTTTCCACGTATTTTGTCAGCACGGTTCCGCCGCAGTGAATGCCCTGCTCCTGGCAGGCGATGATGCCGCCGCGGACAATCAGGTCTTCGTCAATGTCGATGCGGGCGCCTTCGATGCTGCCTTCAACGATCAGCTGCCTGGCTTTAACGCTGAAGCCGGAAAAAACGGAGCCCCTGACGATAACCTTGCCGATAAAGGTCAGGTTGCCGGTCTTGAAGTTGACGTCGCCGTCGATGATCAGGGTGTCGCGCACTTCAATGCGGTTGTTTTCCACCTTGACGTAGCCGTTAATGGTGCTGACAATGATGTGCGGATCTTCTTCCGGGATGGCAACGTTTTCCCCCAGGAGTTCATGGGGGTCCTCGACCACGAAGAACTGCTGCTGCGTGTCTTCGGCGGCGGTTTCCGGGAAACCGGGTTCGGACAGCGGTTTAATCCGGGCCAGAACCTGGCGATTGACCACGTTTTCAATCTGGTGCTGTTCGTGATAATCTATCTGCTGCGCGTCCTGTTCCGTGGCGGGAGAATGGTTTTGGGTGTATAACGTAACCTGATAATTCATTTTGTTTGCTTCTTTAAGAAAGTACAATGCATGGTTCTTATCCGGAAAAGGGTTTCTTGAAAGGATCGCCCCCGCCGGTCCCGTACCGGGTTTGGTACTATGTATTCTTTCGGCAGAAAACACTTGACTTTTAATTGTATACTATATACATATAGTCGACATTTTGATGGAAAACATTAAGGAATTTTCGGTCGGAAGCAATTTTTTTCGATGAACGTTTTCGGCAGTTAATCGTCGGTTTTTTAAAAAGGTTAAGGAAACGGCCGGGTAAGCAGCCTGTGGCCGCTGTACTCGCGGCTTTTGGAATGAAATTTTAATGGTAATGTAGATGAGGATTAGTTTATCGTGCACAAAAATATATCGGAAATCATTGCCAGCCACCGTACCTTGCGTGAGAAGGTGGCGGAACTGCTCCGGGAGGCGATTATTCAGCAGAAAATCAAGCCGGGAGAGCGGGTTACCGAACTGGAGATTGCCTCCCGCTACGGTTTAAGTCGCACGCCGATCCGGGAAGCGTTCCGGCAGCTGGAATCGGAAGGGTTTTTGAAAATCATCCCGCGCAAGGGGGCCATCGTCGCCGAGCTTGACGCCAAGGACATCAAGGATTTTTACGAGATTAAGGCGGTGCTCGAAGGCTATGCCGCCCGCGTTGCGGCGGAGAGAATCAGCGACGCGGAAATAAGCCAGCTGGAACGCCTGAACCAGAAAATGAAGGATTACGCCGCGAAGATGGATGTGGCCGGGTTGACGAAAGTTCACAATGAGTTCCATAATCTGATTCTTGATATCTGCGGCAACCAGAAAATCATCCTGGTGGTTACCAACCTGGTGCAGCAGTTTCTGCGCTTTCGTTTTTTTGTTTCCTCCAGTTCCAGTTTGAGTAAAATGCACGCGGATCACGACCGCATCATTGCCGCTTTCAAGGCCCGGGACGGGGTGCTGGCGGAGAAGCATATGATAGCCAATGCCAAGTTGGGAGAAGAAGTCCTGATGAAGGAGTTTTTGTCGGTTCAGGAAGGCAAACAATAGAAGCGGGACGCTTTTTATCAACAGGGCAGAATCGTTCGACCGAGATGAAGAAGCGAGGTAAACCATGAAAATAGATGCTTTGGAAAGTAGTATAGCCGACCATCAGCCGCTGCCGGACAAGATCGCGGATTTTATCCGGGAAGCAATTATTGTTGGCAAGTTGCAGCCGGGGGAGAAAATATCCGAGGCCAAGCTGGCTGAAGAGCTGCGCATCAGCCGCACTCCGATCCGGGAGGCCATCAGGATGCTGGAAAGCGAGGGTTTTGTTTCCATCATCCCCCGCCGGGGAACCGTGGTCAGCGACTTTTCCTTTAATGATTTATATGAATACTTCCAGGTTAAGGCCTGCCTGGAATCTTTTTCCGCCCTTCTGGCTGAACCGCGAATGACCGAGCGGGACATCAACCGGCTGCAGCGCCTGAATGAAGAGGAAAAAAACGCCATTGCCAGCCATGACTTTGCCAAGTTCATGCGGATACACGAGGAGTTTCACCACACCTTTCTTTCCAAGAGCGGCAATGAAAAGCTCCTGAAGCTCAACAACCAGATGATGGTTCACATCAAGCGGCTGCAGAGCTTTTTCCTCCAGCGGCCGGAGATTTTTGCCTCCTGCGCCGAGACCCATAAAGACATTATTGACGCCTTCAGCCGGCATGACGGGGAGCGGGTGCGCCAGCTGGTTGAAGGCAACATTCTTCGCATTGCCAGCCAGATCAAGAGCTATGGTGAAAATCTGAAGGAGAATGGCTGAGATAGAGTTGCTGGCGCCGGCCGGCAACTGGGAAAAACTCAAGGTTGCCATTGCCTACGGCGCCGACGCGGTTTACTTCGGCGGTCCTGATTTCAGCCTGCGGCGCCACGCTGGCAACTTCAGCGCGGCGCAGCTGCCAAAAGTTGTTGCTTATTGCCGGAACCACGGGGTCAGAGCCTACCTGGCTGTCAACTGCTACCTTCATCCCCGGGAACTGGAATCCTTTTCCTCCTTTCTGCTTTCCCTGCGCGGCCAGCCGCCCGACGCCCTGATTGTCAGCGATCCCGGGGCAGTCAACCTCTGCCGGGAGCTGCTGCCGGAAGTCTCCCTTCACCTCAGCACCCAGGCCAACACCACCAATCCGCAGGCAGCCAGGTTCTGGCAGCACCAGGGAATCCGGCGGGTGAATCTGGCCCGTGAACTCTCCCTGAACGACATTGCCGCCGTCCACCGGGAAAACCCGAGTCTGGAACTGGAAGTTTTTGTCCATGGGGCCATGTGCGTGGCCTATTCCGGCCGCTGCCTGCTGAGCAGCGTCCTGACCGGGCGTTCCGCCAACCGGGGAGACTGCGCCCAGCCCTGCCGCTGGGGCTACGCCCTGGTGGAGGAAACCCGGCCGGGGGAATATTTCCCCCTGGAAGAAGACCCGCGGGGCAGCTACGTGTTCAACTCCCGGGACCTCTGCCTGCTGGAACATTTGCCGGCCTTGAAGGCCGCCGGGGTGTCCTCGGTGAAAATAGAAGGGCGGATGAAAAGCTCCTACTACGTGGCGGTGGTGACCCGGGTGTATCGCCGGATGCTGGATCTCCTGGCGCGGGAGAAAGGTGGTATTGCTCAGGAAACTATAACTTTCCTGAAAAATGAACTGTCCCGGGTCAGCCACCGCGGCTACACCAGCGGCTTCGCAGCCGGAAAACTGGCAGAAAACGCCCAGAATCCCAAAGACTCTGCCTATATTCGGAACAGCCGGTATGTGGCGCTGGTCCTTGAGGTGGAGTTTGTAGAAGAAGGCCAGGATGTCCGGTTGCTTTTGGCGGTTAAAGATCCCTTGCAACGTGGGCAGCTGGTTGAGGTGGTGGATCCCGATTTCAGGGATTTCGCCGTCTGCCTGCTGGAACTGGAAAATATGGAAGGAAAAAGGGTGTCAGTGGTTCATCCCGGCCAGAAAGTCAAAGTTGTCTGTACTGCCGGTACCTTTCGTCCAGGACAGATTTTGCGCGGTCCGGCAGATGACGGAGAGGAAACATGAAAAATCCCGGTGCGCGGATTGTCACCGGGATAAAATTGCCATAAATATTGTTTGTTGGCTTTTTCTAACTATCGTCGTGGGTCGTTGCAAAGGCCAGGTAGCCGACCGGTTCCGCCTTGTGCTGGAGTTCGTCGTCTTTGGATGTCTCTTCGCAGACGGCCAGGGTTGCCTGAACGGTGTTTTTATTAAGGCAGCGGAGGTTGGCGGGATTTGGCCCGTTGACTCCCTGCATGTTGGCCAGCAGGACCGGCGATTCACTAAAATCCTGATCGAAGTAGATGGCTTGACCCGAAGTGGGTATGTTGTTGTTCGGCCTTCCCACTTCGTAGGCGACGCCGTCGATGGTTCCCTGGGAAGGTTCCCAGGCAATGTACATGACGGTTTCTTCAGCGTGAACCTTCTCGTTGCTTTCCTGTTCCTGGAGGTGGTACTGGAAGCTGTCCTGACTTACGTTGTTGATCCTGCCGATGACGGCGTCGTTTTCGTGTACGGTAGCCACCGAAGCCATGATCACCGGCACTACCTGAAAATCCTGGTTGAAGCTAAAGGTGTCAAACTCCTTGGTAGCGTTGTCGGTGTTGAAGCTGCCAGCTTCCAGGCGGGTGCCGTCGTCAAGGGTAAAGGTTCCCCGTTCCATGACCAAGTAGCTGACCGATTCGCTGCCGTGGTCGTCATTCTGGTAATCCCACTCCTGGACCCTGATTTCAAAACCGGTTGTACTGACATTGCGAATCCTGACAATGGCGGGGTCGGCGCTGTTGCGGCTCAGGGGGCTGGCCACAACGATCGGATCGTCGAATTCCTGGTCGTAGTCAATGCGCTGCCATTCATTGTTGATGGTGACTTCGCCCATTTCGATCTTTAGTGATTCTGGATTGTTGCCGTCATCGCCGCTGTTGCTGCCGTTGTCAGCGGCGGCAAAGGCCAGGTAGCCGACCGGTTCCGCCTTGTGCTGGAGTTCGTCGTCTTTGG
>JAOZRP010000446.1 GCA_029940125.1 bacterium | reverse complement strand
AAAAAAAATGGTAATCGTTTATAAACAAAGGCAGAAGGGTGAAAATTTCATCCTGCTCAAACCTCAGGACAAACGCCTGGCCAGAAACCTGGCAGCCAAAAGGACCATGGCCGCGGAACTGGCCGAGATGGGATTGAACCAGAAGGCAATCGCCAGGCTGCTGAACCTGCCCCAGGAAAAGGAGGATTGATGGAAAGAGATAAACTGTTTCCCGCGGTGATCGCGAAAATCGCGGCCAAAAAACATTACGGCCTGGCCGGCCTGCGGCTTGAATCGATTCTCAAAAGCTCCCTGGCCCTGAAAGAATTGCCGCTCTACGGCCAGATGCATGACAAAGATGAAGATCTAGAGCGGAGTCTGCCGAACACCGACGGGATTGCATCACTGCTGCAGGCAATTTCCGGCTGGTCCGCCGACACCTCCCTGGATTTACTATTCAACGCCTACCCGGACCTGGACAGCCGGCCGCAGGGCCGGCTCACCATCAGCATCATCATCAGGACAACCGGCCGCACCCGGGAAGAAGTCATGGAGAAAACCATTTCTCGCTACCTGGCGCTGGTCGGCCTGCTGCCAACCCACCTGCCGGAAGCCGATTTTATCCCGATCACCAACCGCCTGGAGTTGTCCCGGACCCTGGCGCCGTTTAAGGCAAAAAACGCCCTGGCCGTGCAGCGGCGCTCCCAGGCCATCGGCCTTACCAAACCACTCCGCCAGCCGCCCACCGTGGGATTCGGCCAGGAAGCGGCGGCCGGCCAGGACAATGCCCGGCAGCAGGTGGCAAATCATATTTTCCCCTGGAAACCAACGGCCGACAGCTGGCGGCGGCTGCTGGACACCATGCTGGCCCAGCTTGACCCAATACAACTCGTGGTCAGGATAAGAAAAGCAACGGTCGGGGATAAACAGGCAGCCATTGAACGGCTGGAGCGGGTAATCATGAACTGCGAACAGTTCCTGATGGCTGACAACCACCGGGAAATTGTCCTGCACCGCCAGGCTGAAAGCCTCCGCGATCTTTCCCTGTCGCAACTGGCCGGGCTGCAGGAATACGGCTTCCGGCTTGGGGTCTACCTGCTGGCCGCCGGGCAGCTTGATCCCAGCCTGGCCCAGGTGGTCGGCAGCACCATCACGGCAACTACCACCTCTGAAAGGCTGATCGACATCTTGCGCGGCGGCTTTCGCTGGGTCAAAATCAGTCCTAAAAAAGCGGCCGACCCGGATTACTTTCATGAGACGGAACCGTTTACCCTGCGGGAAGTGTCGGGGGTCTTCCGCCTGCCGGCGCCCCCGGCCGAAAACCAGCTTGGGTTGCCAACCAGAAATTTCCGCACCTGCCTGGCCAGGCTGCCCCACCGCATCAACGATGAAAACCAGGCCATTACCCTGGCCGTCAACCGGCACCGGCACCTGTCGCAGCCGATCAGAACCACGGCCGACGACCGCATGCGCCACACCTTCATCATCGGCCAGACCGGCACCGGCAAGTCAACGATGATGGAATCGATGATTCTCCAGGACATCCGCGCCGGCCGGGGGGTGGCGGTCATCGACCCCCACGGAGAAATGGTGGAGGAAATCATTGGCAAGATTCCCCCTGGGCGGCGGGAGGACGTCGTCTACTTCAACCTCCTGGACCGGGAAAGACCGCCGGGATTCAACCTTCTGCGCTGGTCGACCATCGAGGAGCGGGACATGATCATCGATGAACTCTATCTGACCGTTGACCATCTGTACGATATGCGTCAAACGGGCGGTCCCATTTTCGAACAGTATTTCCGCGGCATGCTTCGGCTGCTGATGGGCGACAAGCGAAGCGACGATTTCATCCCGACGCTGCTGGAATTCGGCAGCTGCTTCCAGAACCGGCAATTCCGCCGCTGGCTGAAGGCCAGGACCAGCGATCCACAGACAAGGGATTTTCTTGAACAGGTGGAAAAGGCCGGCGGCGAGGCAACGATTGACAACGTG
>JAOZRP010000445.1 GCA_029940125.1 bacterium | reverse complement strand
AGGCGTCCGCCGCGAATCACCGTCGTGGTGATTCGTTCGGCGGCCAAAACCGCTGCGAGCCAAGCCCGGATATCCTCTGGGGAGATGATCGTTTCATCAGGATAAGCCGGAATGGGAAGCGGTGCGTTTTTACAAATTCTCAGCGTTCCAGCAGCGGAAACCCCATCTCCTCCCGCTGCTTGAGATAGTTCTCCGCTGACAGCTTGGCCAGGTTCCTGACCCTGCCGATGTAGCTGGTGCGCTCGGTGACCGAAATGGCTCCCCGGGCGTCGAGCATGTTGAAGGTGTGAGAACACTTGAGACAGCAGTCGTACAGGGGCAGGACCAGGTTCTTTTCCGCCAGCCGCTGTCCTTCAGCCTCGTACATGTTGAAAAGCGTTTGCAGCATTTCCACGTCGGCTTCCTCAAAGTTGTAGCGGGACCATTCCACTTCTCCCTGGTGATGCACCTGCCCGTATTTGACCTTGTCGTTCCACTGCAGGTCGAAAACATTGTCCACTCCCTGCAGGTACATGGCAATGCGTTCCAGGCCATAGGTGATCTCGCCGGAAACCGGCTTCAGGTCGAAGCCGCCCACCTGCTGGAAGTAGGTGAACTGGGTGATTTCCATCCCGTCCAGCCAGACTTCCCAGCCCAGTCCCCAGGCGCCCAGGGTCGGCGACTCCCAGTCGTCTTCAACGAAGCGGATGTCGTGGTCCAGGGGGTCGATGCCCAGGACTTTCAGGCTGTCCAGGTAAAGTTCCTGGATGTCGACAGGCGATGGCTTCAGGATGACCTGGTACTGGTAGTAGTGCTGGAGACGGTTGGGATTTTCGCCGTAGCGGCCGTCGGTCGGCCGGCGCGACGGTTCCACGTAGGCGACGTTGAACGGCTCCGGTCCCAGGGAGCGGAGAAAGGTGGCCGGGTTGAAGGTGCCGGCCCCCACTTCCAGGTCGTACGGCTGTTGAATGATGCAGCCCTTGGCGGCCCAGTATTTTTCCAGGTTAAGAATGACGTCTTGAAAATTCATGGTGCTTCTCCCTGTGGTTGTCAATCATGACATGCGGCTGAATTGTTTTGGCAAGTAGTCTGTTGATTTTATGGTTGCGTTGTGTCCGGACTGGTCAAAGGCATCGATATATTGAAGACTTTTGAACTGCTGGCCGGTATGCCAGCGCAGCAGGCTGCGGCAGAGCCGGGCCGTTTCCTCCATGATCCGGGGGGTGAAGTTCAGCTTCCGGCGCAGGCTGCCGTCGCTTTGCAGGAACTTGTTGAGGATGGCGATGGTTCCGGGGCTGACGGGAAAGGCCAGGGGGTAGCGATAGTGGCAGTCGCCGCAGATCAGGCCGCCGGCTTCCGGATCAAAAAAGAGTTCCCCGTATTTTTCCCGCTTCCGGCAGCTGAGGCAGTAGTCCAGCAGGGGAGCGAAGCCGAGCAGGACGATGATCTGCAGTTCGAACAGGCGAACCTGGCAGGCGAAGTTTTTGCCCGCCGGCCGGGACAGAAACTCGAACAACTCGGTTAGCAGGGTGAAAATTTGCCGGTTGGCCTGGAAATCCGGGCAGCAGCGGTTGATGATTTCAAGAAAATAACAGCCGGAAAAAAAGGCTCGTGGCTGGTACTGGATGTCCTGGAACGGTTCCAGGAGTTCACATTCGTCGATGCGGGGCAGGGTGCCCCCCCGCTTGGCAAAACCGGTGAAGCGAACCAGGGAAAACAGCTCCAGGCGTCCGGGAAACCGCTTGCGGCTCCGCTTGGCCCCTTTGCCGATGCCGGTCATCTTCCCCCGCTCCAGGGTGTAGAAGGTGATCAGCAGGTCGCTTTCACCGTAGGGGGTCTTGTTGATAATCAGGCCTTGATCGCTAATAATTGGCATGGGACGTCAGAAGTTTATGTCGCCGGTTCCTTGAACCGGTGGTTAGTTTGTATCTACATTGAGTGGTTAGTGCCTTATCCCTGAAAGGCTGTCACTCTTTTCAGTACCCCCTTGAGGG
>JAOZRP010000110.1 GCA_029940125.1 bacterium | reverse complement strand
ATTTTAAACAAAAGGTAAAAAATCGTCAACCTCATGATTGCCTTCAACCACATTCATCTTTCCTTCAACGGTAAAAAAGTGCTTGACGACCTGTCTCTGGCGGTGGAGCGGGGCGAGAAGGTCGTGATTCTGGGGAAATCCGGGTCCGGCAAAAGCTCCCTTTTTTCCCTGCTGCTGGGTTTTCAGGAGCCCGATGCCGGGGAAATTTTTTTTGCCGGTCGGCGTGTTGATGAAAAGAGTGTCTGGGAGGTCCGCCGGAAAGTTGCCTATATCGACCAGGATGTCAGCCTTGGCAGCGGCACCATCTTTGATCTGCTCGATTTCATCGCCCGGCTGAAGACCAATCTTCACCTGGGGCAGATCCGCAAAGAGGCCGATGAACTGCAGCATTACTTTGAATTGAGTGACGAAGTACTCAATAAAAACATTGAGGAGCTGTCCGGCGGCGAAAGACAGCGCCTGGCGGTGATGATTGCCGTTCTGCTCCATCGTGACGTCTTTCTCCTGGACGAGGTGACCTCGGCCCTTGACTTGCATCTCAAGAAGAAAGTGGCTGACTTTTTCATCGACAGAAAAGACTGGACCTGCCTGGTGATTTCCCATGATCCGGTCTGGCTTGAGAATCCGGCGGTCAAGGTTTTCGATTTGGAGGAGAAAACATGGAGACTGTAGATCTTTCCATTGCCTCCCTGGTCCTGACCTTCCTTTTGCTGGCCCTGCCGGTGGTGTTGAGTCTGCTCTTTGGCTTCAGGCTGCTGAAGCCGCTGTTTTACGCCGTGGGCAGGATGACCGTTCAGCTGATCCTGATCGGCATTTTTCTCAAGTATCTCTTCCTGTGGAACAACACCTGGATTAACCTGCTTTGGCTGATGATCATGATTACCGTCGCGGTTTTTTCCGCGGTCAGGAGCTCCTCCATCAAGATCAGCCGCATTTTTATTCCTGGCTTCCTGTCCTTTACCGTGGCCACGTTTGTCGTCATTTTCTACCTGAACCTGGTGGTCATTCCCCTTGACAATGTTTTCGACGCCCGCTACCTGATCGTCCTCGGCGGCATGCTGCTGGGCAACTCCCTGAGGGGCAATATCGTCGGCATCAGCACCTTTTACAAAAACATCCGGAACGATACCAGGAAATACCTGTATACGCTGTCCCTGGGAGCCTCCCATTACGAGGCGCTGCTTCCCTATCTCCGGGAAAGCGTGGAGCTGGCCTTGAAGCCGACCCTGGCCGCCATGGCCACCATGGGCATTGTCGCCCTGCCCGGCATGATGACCGGGGTCATCCTGGGAGGAGCGAGCCCCGAGGTGGCGATAAAGTACCAGATTATGATCATGATCGCGATTGTGGTCAGCACCATCACCAGCGTTGTCCTGACCATCCTGATGACCCTGCGCGTCTGCTTCAATCATTACGGGGTGCTGCGCCAGGATGTTTTTACCGACCGGGCGCCGGGGCACAAGAAATCCTCTCGACGGAGTCGGCCGCCCGGCAGCGCGGCGGCGGGAAGGAGATAAAGAAATGCTTGAATCCATAGTTGCCGGCCTGGACGATGTCCCGGTTCGGGAAGTATCCCTGTTTCGCCACACGGTTTTTATCGACGGCCCCGCAGTTGGCCTGGCGTCAACGGTCAACACCAACGCCTGCATGCAGCCGGTTGCAGACCTTGGCCGCCTGCATGAGAAAAGCACCCGCGAACTGGCCCGGCTGATTTTTTCCGAGCACCCGCTGGAAAGGGTAGTGGGCATGGGAGCGATCAACGCGGTAGTCAACCGGAAAGAAATAATGGCAAAAGCCAGCCGGCAGGATGCCTTTGATTATGTCACCGCCAACGGCCGGGACAAGAACATCGCCGTGCTGGGGCATTTCCCCAAGGTGGACTGGCTGCGACGCAGCGGCATGTTTGAAAATTTCTGGGTTTTTGAATTGAACCCCCGAGGCGAGGACTTGGGGGTAGACCGTTATGCCGATTTCCTGCCCCGGGCGGATTTTGTTCTGATCACGGCGACGACGCTGATCAACGGCACCTTCGACGAAGTAATTGCCCACTGCCGGAACAGTTTTAACGTGCTCCTGGGCCCCAGCACGCCGTTGCATCCCCTGCTGTTTGACTACGGCATCGACTGCATTGCCGGCAGTGTGGTGACCGATAAGGAGATGGCCAGACTCTACCTTTCCCAAGGGGCAGCCTACCGCCAGGCGGAGGGTCTGCAGCGGATTACCTGGTTCAAAACGTCGCCGTAAAGGTTTCACTGGTTGTTTCCAGGCATGTTCAAGGCTTGATAAAATATTATAAATTTCTTGACATACTCTTTCTCATCTTCCATAATATTGTTCTATTGCCGGCCCTGAATTCACAAGGTGAAACTCTTGCAAGTGGCTAAAAGCTGGCAGCTCCAAGGAACGCAGGCATAACCTGCGTGGTGAGAGTATCGTAAAAACAATTGAATTTTACCCAAAAGCGAAAGGAGGTAGTACAGTGAAGAAAATTTCCGCGGTATTGATGACTTTGTCTGTTTCCCTGCTGGGACTGACCACTGCTTTTGCCGGTGGTCCGATGAGGCATGGCCCCAAGAAGTGGAGTCCGGCCCATAAACCCGAAACCAAGCAGGTTTTCTATGATGAAAAAGGCAAGGAGGTCAACGTTAAAAACCTGTCAAAAGTGAAGGGAAAAACCCTGTATGATGATGCCGGCAATGCTTATGAAATCAAAAACGGCAAAATCATCTTGATGGAAAAGGATCGGGCGCTCAATAAACGGCTTGGTTCCGGTCCGGTTGCCTGATTGCCGGGCAGGTAGGGTGACAGCGCCAGGGAACAAGACTGTCGCCGGGCGATGTTGACATGTTGTTCAAGGCAGCTCAGTCGGCATGCGGCTTTTCTCTTTCCCTGACCGGATCGGCATGGCGGGCGGATGCCTGCGAATTCCGCTTTCCCGGGCAGATATGGGATGCCTTTCCGGCTAAAGAGGCCCTGATCAACGAGCTGGCCTACGTCTGCACCCTGCCCACACCCCTGATTCTCCGCTACCCGGGGGTGGCCTATAATACCGGCCGCCCCCGGTTCATTGATGTGTATCATCACTGCTTTGACCAGGCTATTCCCAACCTGGTTGAACCGATCGCCACTGAGCAGGCGGACGCCATCCACCACCTTTTCCACGCTATTCAGCGTGAGTTCCACGGTAAAGAAAATGAAGAAAGGCTGCCGGCCGTCGGCGGCTGGGATGATCGCCGCGTCGTCCTGCCGCTCAGCTTCGGCAAGGACAGCCTGCTGAGTCTGGCAACCCTGCGTGAGCTGGGATACACGGTTATTCCCGTCAATATCGATGAGCGGGTCCTGCCGCGGGGAAAAGCAATCCGGGAACAGCTGGCCGACCGGATGCAGAAAGAGTTTGATCTTTCCTGCCACATTGTTGAGAATGAAATCCAGCTTCTTTGCGATTACCAGGTGCTGCAGCGCCCGGAGACGCGCCTCTACCAGGTTCACGTCCACTTCGTCTACCTGCTGGCCATGCTTCCTTTCTGCTACTACTACCGGGCCCCGGCCATCATCTTCAGCAATGAATTCCACCATTCTCTGATGCAGCTCCACAAGGATGACTACCTCTGCCCCCATCGCTACATGCAGAGCCGGGAGGCGGTGCGGGATTTTGCAAAACTGGCGCGGGATTTTTCCGGCGGCCAGGTGACGGCTGCCAACCTGATCGGGGTGCTGGACAATTTTGCCATCCACCGGATACTGCATGAAAAATTTCCCGAGTTCGGGCAGTACCAGGTTTCCTGTCACCTGGAAATGACCGATCACCAGCGCTGGTGCCATGACTGCTACCGGTGCGCCCGAGCGTTCATTTTCTTCGGAGCCATGGGCATTGATCCCTATGCCATGGGGTTTGTCGAGTCCATGCTGTCCGCGGACAAAAAGGAACATTTTGCCTTGTTCGGCGAGTGGCACAAAAAAGATCAGTATCACCGCTACATGGCCGTTGAAGAGGAACTGGCCTTTCTCATGGCCCGGGAAAACGGCCTGAGCGGTCCCTTGATGGATCTCTTTGCATCCCAGCTCTGGAACAGCGGTATTGATGCGAGCCGGAGAATGAGAAAGCTCAGGAAGATGGTCTTCCGTCTGCAGGACCGGCCGGGACCGAACGGTGTTGAAAAAGAAGCGGCGAAGCTATATAAGCGCTTCCTGAAAGAGATGCGATGACGATGTCAGTCAGGACGCCTTTGTTAACCGACCATGCGTGAAAAAGCCCCGCTTGTACAAGCGGGGCTTTTCAGATGAAATCGCAGCAACAATAAACGAAACGGTAATCGACAGAACGGCTATGACTGCAGTTGGGGCAGGTCCTTGAAGCAGTCCAGGGCCTGGGGATTGGCCAGGGCGTCCTTGTTGGCCACTTCGCGTCCCTCAACAACCTTGCGTACCGCCAGTTCCACCTTTTTGCCGCTGATGGTGTAGGGGATGTCAGCAACCGGGATGATCTTGGCCGGTACGTGGCGGGGAGTGGTATTTTTGCGGATCGTCGTCTTGATCTTTTTTTCCAGCTCCTCGGTCAGTTCCACACCCTCGTTGAGAACGACGAAAAGAATAACCCTGACGTCGTTGTCCCAGTTCTGGCCGATGACGACGCTGTCCTTGACTTCCGGGATGGTTTCCACCTGGCGGTAGATCTCGGCGGTGCCGATGCGGACGCCGCCGGGGTTGAGGGTGGCGTCGGAGCGGCCGTAGAAAATCACCCCGCCGGTTTCGGTAATCTTGATGTAGTCGCCGTGGCACCAGATGTTGGGATAGCGGCGGAAATAGGCATCCAGGTACTTCTGGTTGTCAGGATCGTTCCAGAAATAAATCGGCATCGAGGGAAAAGAGGCGGTGCAGACCAGTTCTCCCTGCTCATTGATCACCGGTTTGCCTTCGTCGTCGAAGGCTTCCACCTTCATGCCCAGACCACGGCACTGCAGCTCCTCGCTGTAGACCGGCAGGATGGGATTGCCGAGGGCGAAGCAGGAGATGATGTCGGTGCCGCCGGAAATGGAGGCCAGGTCCAGGTCTTCCTTGATTTCCCGGTAAACGAACTCGAAGCTTTCCGCCGACAGGGGAGAGCCGGTGGAGCAGATGGTTTTAATGGCCGAAAGATCGTATTCCCGCCCCGGCTTGATGCCGGCCTGCTGCACCGAGGCCAGGAACTTGGCGCTGGTGCCGAAAACAGTGATTTTTTCATCTTCAGCCAGCTTGAAGGTGGCGCCACCGTCAGGATAGAAGGGGGAGCCGTCAAAGAGAATCAGGGTGGCACCCACCGCCAGGCCGCTGACCAGCCAGTTCCACATCATCCAGCCGCAGGTGGTGAAATAGAAAAGCTTGTCTTCGCGTTTGAGGTCCACGTGCAGAATGTGTTCCTTCAGGTGCTGGATCAGGGTGCCGCCGGCCCCGTGAACGATGCACTTGGGAACCCCGGTAGTACCGGATGAATACATGATGTAAAGGGGATGGTCAAAAGGCAGCTGTTCGAATTCAATCTCCAGATTGTCCTCGGCAGCAAGGAAATCATCAAACATGATTGAATTCTTGATCATGCTGATGTCGGGCCGGCTTTCGGTATAGGGAATGACCACTACTTTTTCCACCGAAGGCAGGCTGTTGAGAATGTCGGAAACCCGCTGCAGGGAATCGAAGGTTTTGCCGTTGTAGGCGTAACCGTTGGCGGTAAAAACCACCTTGGGTTCGATCTGGCCGAACCGGTCCAGAACGCCCTTGATGCCGAAATCAGGTGAACAGGAAGACCAGATAGCGCCGATGCTGGTAGTAGCCAGCATGGCGATCACGGTTTCCATCATGTTGGGAACAAAGCCGGAAACCCGGTCGCCAACGGTAACGCCCATGGCCCGCAGTGACTTGGCCAGCCTGGCAACCCGGTCGTAAAGCTCGGCGTAGGTGATCCTTACCGCTTCCTGCTGCTCGCCCTTGAACACCAGGGCGGTCTGCTCGTCGCGGTAGCGCAGCAGGTTCTCGGCAAAATTCAGCCGGGCACCGGGAAACCACTTGGAACCGGGCATCTTGTCACCGTCCACCAGCACTTCGTCGTAGGGCCGGGAAGCGATGATGCCGCCAAAATCCCAGACGCTTTCCCAGAAGTCGGCCCGTTCGGTGACGGACCACTGATAAAGGTCGTCGTAGTTACTGAAGGATTGTCCTTTTTGTTCGCCGAGATATTTCATGAACCGGGTCAGGTTGGCATTGGCTATCCGTTCAGCCGATGGCTTCCACAGAGCTGTTTTCATTGTTTGCTACCTCCTTGATGCGTGACTTTACCAATCTGATTGACAATTGGCAATCGGAAAGATATTTTATCTGATTTTCTTCCTTTTTATCAGTTAACGTTAACTGATGCAGAGACAGTAGCAAATTATAATTCCTTAAATCAATCTATTTTTTCAGCCTACACGGCAAAATGGCCTTTTTGGGAACAATCTTTTTGTAAAACCGGCGGATGATTTTCCCTTGAATATCAGTTGATGGTATGTAATTATGCCCATAACCTAATTTTTGATTCGCAAACTGAAAAGTACAATTGGAGTTGAAAATGTTCAGCCCTGATGTTTTTACCGCTGCCGATCGAGAGCAGATCAAGGAACATGGTTTGAGCGAAGCTGAAGTGCTGTCCCAACTGGAGATGTTTGTGCACGGCATCCCGCCGGTAAACCTGGATCGACCCTGCACCATCGGTGACGGCATTGTCCGTCTTGAAGAAGAAGAGATGGACAGACTGGTGGATTTCTATCGACCGGCGGCCCAGACCGGCAGGGCGATAAAATTCGTGCCGGCTTCCGGGGCGGCCACCAGGATGTTCAAGACCCTGCTTTCCTGCTACCATAAATATTTCAAGCCGGGTTCCAAGCCCATGTCCTTCAACGATTTCGTTGACAACCCCGAATATGACGATGTCCTGCGGATGAAGGAAAATTGCGGCAAGTTTGCTTTTTCCCGGGATTTGCATCGGCTGGTAGCCGCCGACGGCCTGGATATTGAAACCCTGATTGAAGAGGGGCGCTGCGATTTGATGATGAGCTACCTGCTGACCGAAAAGGGTCTCAACTATGCCCGGCTGCCGAAGGGACTGATTGCTTTTCACTGCTACGCTGATCACGTCAGGACCCCTTTCATGGAACATTTGGCGGAAGCGGCGGATTATATTAAGGATGACAACGGACAGGTGCGACTCCATTTCACCATTTCTCCGGAGCATCGCCGCCTGTTCCAGGAACATCTGGAACAGGTCCGTCTATTGCT
>JAOZRP010000109.1 GCA_029940125.1 bacterium | reverse complement strand
CCGACAATTTCTTGTTTTTTGCACCCCTCAAGGGGGTACTGAAAAGAGTGACAGCCTTTCAGGAGTAAGGCACTAACCGCTGACAGCCCCTTCGGAAACGGCCGTTTCCGGAGGAAAACCGCTTACAACAGGGCGGTCAATTCACGAATGTCGGCCACGTTTTCCAGGTTGAAAACCAGGTCGACGATGTCACTTTCCCGCTGGAGAAAATCCTGGCGGCGGCTGAAAAGCACGCACTCATGGAATTTATCCCGGCATTCATCAACCGTCAGCGGCGCCGCGGGGCTGCCGGGCAGATGCTGCTGCTGTTCCTGGAACCGGCGGTCATCATTGACTTCCACCGTTAACGCAACCGGCTCGATATCCCGGGCTGCCAGTTGAGGATCAACGGCTACGGTGACTTTTTCGCTCAGTTCCCGGACCCGCGGATCGGCAATTCTTTCCTCGGTAAAATCCTCCAGCACCGGCTTGCCCCGCAGCAGGGCAACGGCAACGGTATAGGGAATGCTGAACTGGGCGTCAACCTGGGGATTGTCACGAACCGCGAAGGGTTTGCCCACCATTTCCGCCACCATTTCCGCCACCCGGACCTTCACCTGCCGCACCTCCTCCACCTTGAACTCATTTTGGGAGCGCAGGGCCAGGGCGGCGCTGATCGCCGCGTGGGTCATGCGGCAGGAGGGATAGGGCTTGATGCTCAGGTCCATGATCCCGTAATGCTGCCCAAGGTTATCGCTTACCCGGTCAAGCTGAACCTCGCCGCCCTCGTACAGGTTGAAAAAGCCGTATTCCCCGGCAAAGGGATAACGGGCCCCGGTAATCCCCTTCTGGGCCAGCAGGGCGCTGAACACCCCGGCCCGGGAGGCGAACGCCGGCTGCATTCTTTTGACCAGGCTGCCGTCCAGCAGGCACTGGGCGCTGCCGGCCGTCTGGCTGTAGACAATGCCGAAAGCGTTCATCTGCTCTTCCCGGGAAAGTTTGAGAATTTTGCCGGCCGCCGCCGCGGCCCCGAAGGAACCACAGGTTGCCGTCCGGATCCATGACAAGGGCCTGACAATCGCGGCGGCCAGGCGGCAGATGACGTCAACGCCCAGCACCACCGCGGCAATCAGCTCCCGGCCGCTGGCGCCGCTGGTTTCACCCAGGGCCAGGGTGGCCGGAAAAACGGAAACCATGGTGTGCAGGGCTGAACTGTCCAGGGTGTCGTCAAAATCCAGGGCATGCATGATCGTCGCGTTGGCAAAAGCCGCCTCTGCCGGACTGGTCCAGGCGCCGTGCCCCAGGATGACCGCCGGTCCCCGGTCCACCTGCTTCCACGCCGTTACCACCTGGACGGCCTCCCGGCAGCCGGGGGCGTCCCAGCCGGCAATGCCGACCGCCAGCACATCAAGAATAAATTTCTTGGCGGCTTCGACAACCGGCGCCGGCAAATCGGCAAAATCCTTTCCGGCCACATACGCGGCTATTTCCCGATTCAGATGCATCGCTTATCCTTCCACCGCCACCGCTTTCGGGGTTCGCAAACGCCAGAAAGTTATGATGCCGGCAGCCAGTCCACCGGCAATGTTGGCATACAGGTGCGGCAAAACCAGCGCCAGGCAGGAGATAAACAGAATCAACCGCAAAAATACCGGCAGCCGCCCGCCCAGGTAGTTCTGAACACAACCGGCCAGGACGTACACCGCCATCAGGGCGCAAAGGGCGCTCCAGACAATCCTGAGCCAGGGACCCATAAACAGCAGGGCATTGTTGTAGATAAAAATATAGGGAAGAATAAAAATTACAATCGCCAGGCGACAGGCGGTCAGGGCAGTTTTCATCATCGGCGCCCCGGAAATGCCGGCAGCGATAAAAGCGTCCGGAGCCATGGGCGGGGTAATGCCGGCAACAATGGAAAAATAGAAAACAAACAAATGCGCCGCCAGGGGGTAGACCCCCATCCGGACCAGGGCCGGCACCACCAGGATGGCCAGCAGGATATAGGCGGCCACCGGCGGCACCCCCATCCCCAAAATAATCGAGGCAACCATGGTCAGAACCAGCAGGACAAACAGGTTGCCATGGGCCAGCTCGATCAGCAGTGAAGACATCATCAGGCCGAGGCCGGTCAGGGTGACCATGCCGACCACAATCCCGGCCAGGGCCAGGATGACAATCACCGGCAGAGCCGTGTACGCCCCGCTTTCCAACCCTTTTAGCATCTGCCTGACGGTCATCCGTCTGCCGGGACGAATCATGGTGGTCAGCGGTATGCTGATGCAGGACCAGAACGCCGCCCGGGTTACCGAAACCTTGGCAAAAACGATGAAGTAAATGAGGACGGCCAGGGGAATCAGGAAGTGCCAGCCATCTTTCAAGGTTTCCCTCAGGGGAATGATTTCCTCCCGGGGAATGCCCTTCAACCCGATCTTCTGGGCTTCCAGGTCAATCATGATGAAAAGGCCCAGGTAGTAAAGCACCGCCGTCAGGCTGGCAGCCTTGATAATGGTGAAGTAGCTGACCCCCAGGTTCTGCATGATGATGAACACGGCGCTGCCCATGATCGGCGGCATCAGCAGACCACCGGCGCTGGCCACCGTTTCCACGGCACCGGCAAAGGTCGGCGAGTAGCCGGTTTTTTTCATCAGGGGGATGGTAATCTGGCCGGTGCCGGCCACGTTGGCCGTGCCGCTGCCGGACAGCATGCCGAACAGGGAGCTGGCCACCACGGCCACCTTCGCCGGCCCGCCGCGCACGTGCCCCAGCAGGCCGTACGCCAGATTGATGAAAAAATCACCGCCCCCGGCTTCGCGCAGCAGGGCCCCGAAAAGGATGAAAAGATAAATGAAAGTGGCCGAGATGCCGGCCAGCATGCCGAAGATGCCATCGGTGGTAATGAACATGCTGCCAATGATGCGCTCCCAGGCATAATTCTTGTGGGCAATCAGATCCGGCAGGAATTCACCGAAATGGGCATAAATCAGGATGCCGATGGCCACCAGGGGAAAGGCCCAGCCCACCGCCCGGCGGGCGGCCTCAATCAGCAGCACAATCAGCAGGGCGCCCATGATCAGTTCATGGACAGGCAGGGCCTCGCCTGCCACCCCCACCTTGCGAAACCAGTTCAACAGCACATAAGCACCGATCAACGCCACGGCCGCGGCGATCAGCAACGACGTCACCCCGGCCCGGTGGTGGCGACCGGCCTTGCGAAAAGGATAGATTAAAAAAATCAGCACCACGCCGACGCAGACATGCGGCACCCGCTGGTTCATGGCCGACAGCTGGAAAATTCCGGTGTACAACTGGAAAAGACTCAGGCCGATGGCCAGCCAGCGGGTTAAAGCCATAATCAACGGCCGCGTATTCTGATCATCAGCGGCCGTATCCGCCGCCTGTCTGCTGCTGCTCATTACATCTCATCCCTTTTGTCCCAGACGCCCTTCTCCTTGTAATACTTGATCGCACCAGGATGGAAGGTCGTGGGCACCGCCTTGTAGCCAAAGAAAGCATTCTTCACCGTGTACATCTTGGCCATCGGGTGGATGGCGTTGCGGTCGGCGTCGTTGTCGTAAATAATCTTGATAATGTTATACACCAGGTCTTCCGGCAGTGAAGCGCTGCAGATCCACATCTGCGGCAGGCAGTAGGTTTTGACATCCTGGTCAATGCCCTTGTAGGTACCGGCCTTGATGGTTTTCGGCTGGAAAATCGGGTTAGCCTTGTGCAGGCGGTCGTAGCTTTCCTGAGTAATGCTGATCAGGCGGATGGGGATGTCGTTGGCCAGTTCCATGATGGCAGCCACCGGGGTGCCGGCGGAAATGTTGCCGGCGTCAATGGTGTTGTCGCGGATGCCGGTGATAATCTCGGAAAAGGAGATGTACTTGGGGCTGAAGTCATCAAAGCTCAATCCCCACCCCTTGGCCAGGGCTTCCTTGGAAAACAGGCTCAGGGTGGCGCTGCCGGCCGGACCGACGCCGATGCGTTTGCCCTTGAAATCATTTATCGTTTTAATCGGCGAATCCTTGCGGACAATCCAGTGGGTGTCGCTGGTGTGGCCGACGGCAATCAGCCTGATCTTGGAAATATCGACGCCCCTTTCCTTAAGCTTGGTTAGGGTACCCATGGCCGCCAGGCCCATGTCCATCTTGCCGCGGCTGATCAGGGTGGCGTTTTCCAGGGAGGCGGCAGTCGACTCGGCGGTCACCCGGATGCCGGGCAGCCGCTTGTTGATCATGCTGGCGAAGCCGGCCCCGAGGAAATAATAGGTTCCGGCCGGGCTGCCGGTTCCAAACGAGAGAAACTTCATCCGGGCGTTTGCCGTTTCCGGCTGCCCGATAAACAGGGAAAAGCTGCAGGCAATGAGCAGGATGGTCATAATCTTTTTCATAGTCGAGCTCCTTATAGGCTGAAATTTTCTTTCAAATTGTAAAGAATTTAAAATCACGCCAAAACATTAATGGCACAGTAGCAGCTGCAGATGCGAGGCGCCGAAAAGCTGAGGAGCGAGGCGTACATAAAAGTACGTCGCAGTGACGAAGATTTTCGGGCAACGAAGCAGGTGAAGCTGCTACGAAGCCATTTAGAGTTCCTGTACCCTGATTATATACCCACTGGGCAGCTGGTGATAATACATGGGGAAGGTTCTGGTCAGCTCGGCTCCCGGCTTGATCACCGGATTTTTGCCTTTGCGGGGATAAAAACCGCCGCCGGCGGCGCCGTCAGGAAGGAAGATGGCCAGGCGGAAACGTTTGGGCTCGGCCGAAATATTTTTAATCGTCACATCAAAGTGGAGTCGCGGCGCCCCCTTGTACTTCTTCATGTAGTAGCAGACTTTGATGATCTTGGCCGAAGGGCACACATCGAAGCTGACGGCTTCAATCTTGCTGTCTTCAGCCACCGTGGTTTTGTCGCTGGCACAGCCGGCGACCAGTACCATGGCAAGAAAGGTCATCAGCAGCAGCCACAAGGTTTTTTTTCTCATTTTTCCCTCCTTCTCTTTGCTAAGTTAAAATTCACACATGGCCATGGTTTGCAATCACCATGCCATGGCTATCACCACTTGCCCAGGGAAAAAGGCAAGCTCGCCTAACCCGGATAAATACTTAGCTTCAATGGTATTTTTGGAAATACCAACCAAGGAAATTGTTTTGACAATGGAATCTAAGCGAAGACGGTATTGTACATTATATAAACATAGTGTTTCATTATTATACAATTACCGGTTGTGGCAGCTATCTTTTTCCGTCAAGGTGCAGATCACTCATTTTGCGGTACAAGGTCGTGCGGCTGATGCCCAGAACCCGCGCCGCGCTGCTGATGTTGTTGCCGCAGCCTTCCAGGGCCTGCCGGATGACTTCCTTTTCCGCCTCCCTCAGCGTCGGCAAACCGGAGAAAGCAGACGGCGGCGGAGCGGCTGCCGCCTGGACGCCGCTTTCCCGGGCATGGGAGTCAACAACGTAGCCGTAGCGTTCTTCCTCGGCGATAATCTTATCGACAAACCTCAGCACGTCATCCTTGCTGTCGCAGAGGAGAGCCAGCCGGCCCAGCAGGTTCTGCATTTCCCTGATGTTGCCGGGCCAGGGAAGCTCGGCGAAGCGTTTCAGGCAGACGTCAGGCAGCAGGAAGGTTTTCTTGCCGAACTTCTGCTGCATTTCCCGGAAAATCACCTGGGCCAGCTCCGGGATGTCCTCCTGGCGGTCGTGAAGGCGGGGCAGGTTGATGCACAGCTGGTTGAGGCGATAATAAAGATCGGGGCGGAAGCGCTGCTCCCGGAGATCCCGGAAAATATTCTGGTTGGCGGCGGCAATGATCTTGACGTCGATGGGAATGATCTGGGCGCCGCCGATCCGCATCACCTCCCTTTCCTGCAGCACCCGCAGCAGCTTGGCCTGCAGGTTCAAAGGAATGGTGTTGATTTCGTCCAGCAGGATAGTGCCATTCTGGGCCAGTTCGAAAAGCCCCGGCTTTCCTCCCTTGCGCGCCCCGGTGAAAGCCCCCTCCTCGTAGCCGAACAGTTCACTTTCCAGGAGATTTTCCGGCAGGACGCTGCAGTTGATGGCCACGTAGGGTCCCTTGCGCCTGGGGCTCAAGTTGTGAATCGACTGGGCCAGCACTTCCTTGCCGGTGCCGGTTTCGCCAATCAGCAGGATGGTCAGGTCAACCTGGGCGTATTTCCGGGCTTCTTCAATGATATCCTTGACTTTCCGGCTGTTGCTGACCAGGTGGTTGATGGTGTACTGGGTCCGGAATCCCCCCTTGCGCAGGGCCTTGCGGATTTTGCTGTCCATCTTCTGGATCTCGGAAGCCCGGCGAAAGGTACTGGCCACCCCGATGATCTTGCCGTCAAGAATGATCGGGGTATTGTCAACCAGGATCTGGGAATCGCCAACGACCACCAGCTCGTTTTCAACGATGCTTCTGCCGTTCAGGGTCTCGGTCATGCCCAGCTCGGGAAAATGTTCGGCAACGCCCGTCCCGATCACCTCCCGGGGCGAGCACTTGAGAATCTGGGAGGCCGCCAGGTTGAAGCGGGTAATGACCGCGTTCTTGTCAATGACAATGATGCCCTCGGAAAGATTGTCAAAGATGGTTTCCAGGAGGATGTACTGTTCCTTTTCCCGCCGCCTGAGAACAGCCAGCCGCAGAGCCTCATCCAGGGCCTCCCGCAGGATGTCCTGGTCGTAGGTCACCAGGACGCCCTTGGCCCCGTACTGCTCCGCCAGTTCCACCGCCAGCTTGCTCTTGCCGATAATCACCTGGCAGCCGTCATGCACCGCCTTGGTGAGACCGTAGAGAAAATCATTTTTGTCGGTGAAAATAATCTGCTTGACGCTGACCTGGTAAAGGCTTTCAATCAAATCAATGCCCTTGACCGGGATCTCAGTGGTAATGGCCAGCTGGGAAGAAAAGTTGCGGGCGATCTCCACCGCTTTGATAATGTCAAGGATGCCGACGCGGATGGGAATGACCGGCACGGAAACCTGTTCTTCGATAATTTTGGCCGTTCCCCCCATGGCAATGATGGATTCGGCGCCGTTGGCCACCATCTGCCTGGCCACCGGGATGGCGTCGTCAAGGATGCCGTAGCCGAAGTGAAGCTCCGGCTTTTCATCAAACTCATTAATGACGTCCCGGGCCATTTCAACCTGGGTGGAAAAAGAATAAATAAAACCGATGGTAATTTTCATTATCCTATACGCAAAACAGGCCCGTTGAAGGTTGCATCAATAGCTCTGCCTACCTGGTAATATGTGTTGGCCGTGATGTCAACGAAATAGAGCTATTCAGCCACTTTTTTCAGCCAAAAGCTCCCGG
>JAOZRP010000108.1 GCA_029940125.1 bacterium | reverse complement strand
GGCAGTACGCAAGAACCTGACCGGACAGTAATACTGTGTTTCCAGATGAACACGATTTATAAGGAACTCGACCGTCTCAGCTGAACATGGTCAGGCTGATCATCGTCTGCTCAAAGAATTCCGCCAGGTTGAAATCGGCGTAGTAGGGATCATGCTTCGTGAAGCCTTCCAGGGTGACGGACAGCTCCCTGATGACGTCCTCCCGGTCCATCTCCAGGGTTTCTATGTACCACGAGATGCGCTCGGCCAGCTGATAGACGATCAGGGAGCGCAGGGTCTTCTGCTCCTTCCCGGGGTGCAGCAGGGGAAAGGCTTCCTGCTCGTTGATCAGCACCCGCCTGGCCACATGGCGCAGGTAGGCAAGTTTTTTGTCTTTGGGGCTGTTTGCATCCGGGGCGTTGAGGAAGAATTCCTTGTAATTGGCGTATTCCCCCTTTTTATCGAGGAATTGCTGGATATGGGAATTTTCATAGGCCAGGAAGCGCTGGTCAATGGTTTTGGTTTCATAGAGAAACAGGGGCAGCAGGCGCAGGCGCCCATCGTCGAAGTAGGCAGGAATGGTGGAAAAGCCTCCGGCGGCATGGCGGATCTTCCCGGTTTCCAGCAGCCGGGCCGTTAATACGGGGAATTCTTCCACCTCGGTAACCTGGATTTCAATCGGCGTCTTCAGGGTGGTTTCCACCAGGGTTTTCAGGTTGGCGAAGTTTTCAGGGTCTTTCTGGCAGGAGTCCAAGAACTGCCGGTAAAAGCTGCGATCCATTGCGATGTTCCTCTTCAGTATATTATGCGGTTGACGGGAGCCGACCACCGGTTTCGGGTCCAAAGCGACCGGCGGAAAGGTTCCGGGCCGCGGCCGCCGGCCGGCGATCAGGAGCGGTTTTTTTCAAAAGTCTGGTACAGTGAGATAATCTTGGTCGGGTATCGGGTCGGCAGCCGCAAGCCGCGCCGCAGGCGACGGCGAACGTAGGAAGGGCCGTAGTTGTAAGCGACCAGGGCTGTGGCCAGGTCGGCAAAATCGTGCCGGAGAGCGGCCAGGTAGCAGGTTCCCATGAGGATATTGATTTCAGGGTCGTGCAGCGTCTGGATGCCGCTCCAGGAGGTTTCCAGCCGGCGGGCCAGCTCCCGGGCCACGAAAGGTCGGAGCTGCATAAGCCCTACAGCGCCCATGTGCGAAGTGGCCCGGCTGAAAAAGCTGCTTTCCACCTGGATCAGGGCGGCGATGAGCGTGGGCTCGCAGTTGAAGCGATCCCCGGCCAGCCAGATGTATTTTGCCAGCTCCGTCGCCTGCCGATAGGAGATGCCCCGGCGCAGCTGTCTAATGGTTTCTGTTAAGTGATCAAAACGTGCCGGAGAACAGCTGTCGCCTTTCAGGAAGGAAACAGGCGCTTTCTCCCCTGTGGTGCATGTTTCATCTTCATGCCCGAAAAACAAGGCATCCAAGGGCGTGCTGCTGCCGGCTAAAACGACGATAAACAGAAAAAAAACCGCGAGGAGCAGGCTGCTGAGCGTTTTTTGATTGATTTTCATGGGGCGGAACTTAGTGTATGACACCCGTTTTGTCAAGGTTTAAGTGGGGTTGAAGTATTTCTGGCTGTCCAGTCCAAAAGGTATAATTCACCCCGGCACGCCCTGTTGGAACGTGCCGATAGGCCACCGGTGCGGCGTTCAGCGCCTTTTGGCGTTCGCTGGTTTTTTCCCGCTGGCGCTCGGGGCTGACGTTGCCAAGCCCGTCCTGCGGGGAGCACCAGGCAGCTTTCAGGTTATAATTGCCTGGTTGTGGGCGGCGCCCCGGCCGGCCGGGAAGAACCGCGGCAGCTCGCGATGTCGCGCCGGAAAACGGCAGTTTTCGGCTGGAGACAGCCCCTCCGGTCATCTGTGGTAACATGATGCAATAAATACAATATAAAAAATACTTGACAATTAACCTTCGTTTGGCTTATTAGTCGTCGTTGCCGAGTGCATGTTGCTTTTTTTGCCTTGCGTCAACGGAAGCATGATGCTGAACGTGCAGGTATCGGTCAGATTTTTTTTGGCGTAGTTCCGTGATTTTTTTCACTTTTCTGCGGTCTTGTTTTTTCATTCCGCCGACGCAGGGAGAATGGGCGGCCGGGAAGGTGGGAAATAAGTGGCAGGCAAAGTAAGGTCTCTTGTTGTAAGCTCTGTTTTTATAATCTTATAATTTCTAGAAAATGAGGGAATGCAGATGAAGTCAGGAAGCAATCTCGAGAAGATCTTAACCGCTGGACATTTTGCTTTCACCGGGGAAGTTGGACCCCCCCGGGGAGCCAATGTTGAAGCGGTGAGGGAAAAGGCGAAGCACTTGAAGGGGATGGTTGATATGGCCAATATGACCGACAACCAGACGGCCATGGTCCGGATGTCGAGTTGGGCTGGCTCCCTGATTCTGTTGGACGAAGGCATAGAGCCCAATTATCAGATGGTGTGTCGGGACCGCAATCGGATTGCCATGCAGAGTGACATCCTTGGCGCTTACGCCCATGGAATTCGCAACATCCTCTGTTTGTCCGGCGACCATCAGCAGTTTGGTGATCATCCCAAGTCAAAGGGTGTGTATGATGTAGACTCTATCCAGTTGATCAGCATTGTTAAAAAAATGCGGGATGAAGGCACATTCCTTGGCGGTGATGAGCTGAACGGCGTGCCGAAAATGTTTATCGGCGCGGCGGCTAATCCTTTCGGAGAGCCGGTGGAATGGCGTGTGCACCGCCTGGCAAAAAAAGTGGCCGCCGGCGCGGATTTTATCCAGACCCAGTGCATTTTTAACATGGAGAGGATGCGCGAGTGGGTTCACCAGGCCAACGATATGGGCTTGACGGAGAAAGTTTATATTCTGGCTGGGGTCACGCCGATGAAGAGCGTCGGTATGGCGAAGTACATGAAAAATAATGTTCCGGGCATGGATGTTCCCGATGAGATCATCAAGCGTCTGCAAGGGGTGGAAAAGAAAAAGGTTGCTGACGAGGGAATCAAGATTGCCTGTGAGCAGATTGAGGAATTTAAGGAAATGAAGGGAATAGCTGGTGTGCACTTAATGCCCATTGAATGGGAACATCGGGTGCCGGAGATCGCTGAGCGCGCTAAAATGCTGCCCCGGCCGAAAGTGTGAGGTAATGAGGTTGTTATTTTCAGAACGCTTGGTGATGTAAGAGGAGGTATCCATGAGTGATATATATGGTCTTGTCCGGGGACCGCTGGCGGTTGTTGCCATCCTGGTATTTGTGGTGGGCATCATTTACCAGGCGCGGCAGTTTTTCTCCCTGACCAGGGAGAGGCCCGTCGTCCTTCCCCCGGCAAGCGTGCTTGGGAAGGTGGGGCAGAGCAGCGGCCCGAGTCTTAACGCGATTAACAACAGTATCTTGGGCGTTCACCCGTATTTGACAGTGATTACCAGCATTGTTCACGCCTGTCTTGTTCTTGTGCCGATTTTCCTTCTGGCGCATAACGTTCTTTTGTATGAATCCCTGGGTTTCAACCTTTTTGCTTTTCCCGAACCGGTGTCCGACGCTTTCACGCTGATCGTGATTCTGGGAGGAGTCTTCTTCTTTCTTCGCCGTATTCTTGTTCGCCGGGTGCGGGTTATCACAACTTTCTATGATTATTTCATCCTTCTGATCGTTGTGGCTCCATTTTTGACCGGCTACCTGGCCACGCATCAGTGGTTTGACTATCAAACCATGCTGATTGTGCATATCCTGGCCGGGGAAGTAATGCTGGTGGCCATTCCTTTCACCAAGCTGAAGCACGGGCTGCTCTTTTTCCTCTATCGCTACCTGATGCATTATGAGCATAGCCTGGGGTCGGGAACGAGAGTCTGGTCCTATTCTAAACTAGCGAAATAAATTCAGAGAGCGGGAAAGGGAGTGAAGTCAATGCCTGATCAAGAAAAGAAACCGGTTGATACAGCGGCAATCGCCAGCATGCTGAAGAAAAAAGAACCGGAAATGAAGCGTGTTTTGAATTATTGTTTGCGTTGCAGCATCTGCGCCGAAAGTTGTTTTTTATATATGGCCCATGATGGGGACCCCCAATATATGCCGTCCTATAAAGTCATTAATTCCCTGGGCAAGCTGTATAAAAAGAAAGGGAACGTTGACCGTGAATTTCTGGAGGGGATTAAAGGTCTGGTATGGAGAAACTGTGTGCTTTGCCATCGCTGCTACTGTCCCATCGGGATTGATATCCCCAGAATGATAGATTTTACTCGTAGTATCTGCAGATCCGAGGGTGTGTATCCGGAACAGGATGGGGGCGAAAGTTGGTTATAACGGCAAAGGAGAAACGGAAGATGAAGGATAAAATATTAAAGCAGATACTGCTGGGGGTGGTGCTGGCGCTTGTTTCTGTGGCGGCATCGTGGGCGCAGCCGGAAACGATCGTGATAAAGAATCCGGAAGTGTTTAAAAAGGTGCAGCGACCCGCGGTTACCTTTCCCCACGAGCGGCACTTGGAGACGCTGGAATGTCTTGATTGCCATCACCGGTATGAAAAAGGAAAGAATGTTCTGGAAGAAGATGCGCTTGAAGAAGGAAATGCTGACATTCGCTGTGCCAATTGTCATAATCAGGATTCTCGGCTGGGGTTGAGGCATGCTTATCATCGCTTGTGCACTGGTTGCCACGCAAAGATGGGTAAGGCCGGGCAGAAAACAGGTCCCAGGATGTGTGGTGGGTGTCATATTATAAGCAAATAAATCTTTTTTGAACGGAGGAAAAAGTGATTATAGCTGAACGGAAGCCCCTGGATGAGATCAAAGATATGGTCAGAGGCTATAAAAGGGTTTTGAATGTTGGCTGCGGTGGCTGTACCTCTATTTGCCTGGCTGGTGGCCAGAAAGAGGTGAATACCTTGAATGCCGATCTGAAAAAAGCTCTCGGAGCGGAGGATGTTCATCTGGAGATTGACGGCTTTGTTATTGAGCGGCAGTGTAATTATGACTTCTTTGAAGCCCTGGATGAAAAGGCCGGGAATTATGACGCAATTTTATCTATGGCCTGCGGGGTCGGGGTGCAGTTTGTTGCGGAACGCTATCCGGAGACGCCGGTGTTCCCGGCCTTGAATACGGTTTTTTGCGGTGCTGATCGTGATATTGGCTGGTTTGAAGAAAGCTGTCGCACCTGCGGCGAATGCGTGCTGGCTGAAACCGGCGGCATTTGCCCGGTGACCAGGTGTGCCAAGGGACTTTTTAACGGTCCATGCGGCGGCACCCGGTTGGATGGCACCTGCGAGGTGGACAAGGATACCCCGTGCGCCTGGTATGAAATTTACAAGCGTTTAAAGGCCCAGGGTCGGCTGGAAAACATCCTCAAGATAAAACCGCCCCGGCAGTGGGAGAATCAAACCCGGAGAAGCTTGGTGCAGGAGGATTACAAGCAGCGGTATATCGGCTAGCAGAAAATACTGCGTATAAAACGCTCCGATGAGTATTCACGTATGTTTTAGTGAAGCTTTTCGGAGCTTTTTTTTTGGAGACGAGAATGGAAAACACCTATGAAAAAGCATTGTTAAGCAAAGATCTCTTTTCCGTCGACTGGGAAGTGGTCCCGGGAAGAGGGGCTTTTGAAAAGGCCCAGGAAGATTTTGTGCTCAAGGCGGAGCAGGCGGCTAAATCAGGGAAGATCCATGCTTTGACCATTACCGATAATCCGGGAGGAAATCCTTCCGTCTCGGCTGAGATTATGAGTCTCGAGGTCAGCAGGCTGGGCCTGCAGCCGCTGGTTTATTTTACCTGCAAGGATAAAAGTCGAAATGAACTCGAAAATCTGCTCTATGGTCTGGAGCGGATAAAGGTTGCCAACCTGCTGGTTATGAGCGGTGATTACCCGGCGGCCGGTTTTCAGGGACGGTCGCGCCCCGTATATGACGTAGATCCGATCCATGTTCTGCAGTTAATCCGCAAAATGAATGAAGGCCTGGAGTATCCTTCCATGAAAGGGACGGTTACCATGAAGCCGACGGGGTTTTTCCCGGGGGTGGTTGCGTCTCCCTTTAAAAAGCTGGAATCTGAACAGCTGCTGCAGTACTATAAGCTGAAGAAAAAGATTGATGCCGGGGCGCAGTTTGTCATCACCCAGACCGGCTACGATGCGCGCAAATTTCATGAATTGCTCCTGGTTAAAAAGAAATATGGCTTTGAGGTGCCGTTTATCGGCAATATTTATCTTCTGCCTTTCGGGGCCGGCCGGGCCATGAGCAAGAATATGGTCCCGGGGTGCGTGGTGACGCAGAAGCTTGTTGACTGCCTGGATCAGGAGCGAAAAGCCGATGACAAGGGGAAGGGGTCCCGCTTGCTGCGCGGAGCGAAGATGTATGCCTTCCTGAAGGGCATGGGGTATGATGGTGTTCATATCAGCGGCCTGGGGGTCAATCTTGATGATGTCCTCTATGTGATTGAGAAGGGTGAGGAGCTGGCTCCCAACTGGAGGGATGTGGTGGCGGAGTTTGATTATCCGCAAAAAGGCGGTTTTTATTATTTCAAGAAAGATGAACAGACAGGGCTTAATCGTGAGGAGGAAAGCGACCGACTGGCCCCGGCCCGGTCTTCCTTGAGTTATACTTTTTCCCGCGCGATGCACAATCTGATGTTTGAGCCTGACGGGGCCCTGTTTGGCTTCATGAAAAAAATATGTGAAAAAGCCGATGACGGCGGGGGCTTCGGGGCTCTTTTTCGCTTTGTCGAACGCATGCTGAAAGCAATGTTCTTTGAATGCATGGACTGCGGCGACTGTGCTTTGAGCGACACGGCGTATCTTTGTCCCATGTCTCAATGTCCGAAAAACCAGCGCAACGGTCCCTGCGGCGGCAGTTTTGAGGGCTGGTGCGAGGTTTATCCCGGCGAAAAGCAGTGCCTTTGGGTTCAGGCTTATGATCGCCTGAAACGGGCCGGCGAACAGGAGATGATTGAAGGAAATGTTGTGCCGCCGCCGAACTGGGACCTTTTTCACCGTTCATCCTGGATAAATTATTTCCTTGGCCGTGATCACGCGGCTGCCAAGGCGGGGATCAGGCCCGCGGAGAAGGGAGAGTAGAAAACCTCCGCCCGTAAACAAACGGATGCTTCCGGATGAACTGTTGGTCGCGGCTTTTGAGCATCCATTTTAACCGCACATCAGAAACTTTCATGCTTTATCAAACCGTTTAAACCATTAGTTTAAAAATGGTTTAAACGGTTTTTTTTGCTTTTGTTAAGGCAAATTCACTGGTTGGCGGCCGCGACGGCGTAGGATCCATGCCGATAAAGAAGAAATCCCCGCCGGTTGGTGAAATTTTTATTTGGCTTGTTGTTAAAGGTG
>JAOZRP010000444.1 GCA_029940125.1 bacterium | reverse complement strand
ATGGCCAGGCCGTCTGTTACCGCCAGGATGTTATTGGCGAGGCTGATATTGTCACTGTTTTCCGTGCCTCTTATGGCATCGCCGTTTTCCTGGATTATGGTGTTGTTGATGATGGAAACATTATGGCTTCCCCGAATACTCAGGCCATAGCTACCATTGTCATAGACAATATTATTGGTGATGACATGCCAGGTACTGGTGCCGCCGGCGCTGTCAACATACATGCCGCCGCCGGCGTTGGAATGGATTACATTGCCCGCCACTTTCCTGGTGTAATTCCAGGAAAGGCTTTCCATCACCAGGCCGACATGCAGGTTGTCGTAAATCAGGTTGTTGTTTATGCCGCGGCCGTTATACCCGCCGACAATAATGCCGTCATAGTTGCCGTAGACCACATTATCGCGAATCCATCCTTCCCTGGTGTGATAAATGCCGGCTCGGCCGGTGCTGGTATGACCGTAGATGGTGTTGCCATCCACATCCAGCCACCCGCCGCCGCCGGCATCAATGCCAAAATAGCCGTTGTCATGGATGCGGTTGCCATGGATGCTTGCCCGACCACCATGACGATTAATGCCAGTTTCACGATTGTTGTAGATGTCGCTGTCGGTAACTTCAACGGTGTACGTACTGGAATAGGGTTGGTAGGTATTATTGATGTCCACGCCGTCCCGGTTTCCGTAAACATCAAGACCAGACAGTACAAGACCGCCGCTTTCCGGCATGCCGCTGCCGTAAGCCACCGCAATGCCGTCCCCGCTGTTGTCATGGCTGAGAACGTCGGTGACCGAAGAGATATTGCCATGAACTGCCAGTCCGTCCCCGCTGTTATCATACACCGCAACATTATTCAGATCAGCAAAAGCACCATCGACAAGGATGCCGATCCCGCCGTTGTTAAAAGCGGTCAGGCTGCTCAGGCTGTTTTCCGGACTGTTGCTGCTGATGCTCAGGCCATCCAGGTTGTTGTGATGGGCGGTCAGGAAATCGCCGTCAAAATCGTCACTGGAGTTATGGACCCAGAGGCCGCGGCTGCCGCCGGTAAAGGTCAGGTTGCTTAAACTGATATAGTCGGCATCATTGAGTTCAAAGAGGGCATCGGGCAATACCAATTCATTGGCCGCTGTGATAACCACTTCGCCGTTTTCAGCCCCGACCAGGGCAAAGCCTTCATCCAGGCCGAATCCGTAATCTGTGGTGCCGGAAACCTTCAGGCTGTCAATAAGCGGGTAGGTGCCGGTATCAACATGCACCACGTCTCCCGGTCCCAGGTCGTAGGTGCGGAACAAGTTGGTGGGATAGGGCTTGGGGGCGTCGGTGGTTTTGCCGGTGTTGCGGTTGGAGCCCGTGGCGAGAGGGGTAAACTCGTCGCCGGTGTTGTCCTGGTCGTCCACATAAAAATCGTGGCCGTCTTCAGGAATGGAAAAGGCTTCTGTTCCCCGGTCAAGAACCAGGGGATTGTTTACCAGAGATATCTGGAGGCGCAGGCCATGGGTGCCGTAATTCAGTCCGGAGGAGGAGGGGATCCAGACATATTCCCCGGTGTCTTCGGCCGCGGCGGCAATGGTGGTAAGCCAGACCGGGCCGTCGGCGCTGTCCTGATACAGGTCTATCCGCACTGCCGATTCGCCGTCGTTGTGAAAGCTGTCCCAGCGTATGGTCAGGGGCTTGTCCAGTTCCCAGTCGGTGTAGAGCACCGGGAAGCGCAGGGCAAGATGGGTCGCGTCGGCCTCTTCCGTGCCGCCGTAAGCGCCAACGTTATGGATCATGTTTTCCCCGTCCGGTTCTGAAACGTCAACGGTGGGGCTGGTAAAGCGCTGGCCGGCCGCCTGTTCATGGAGATGAAAATCATCCTGGGCCAGGTTGACAAACTGCGGTCGTGACCAGTAGGGGTTGAGCACGGTGCGACCGGAGGAGTGGAGATCATGTTCGGCCACGTCCATCTGCCAGTCAAGGATGTCGGTAAAATCTTTTGTCCAGTAGACCAG
>JAOZRP010000107.1 GCA_029940125.1 bacterium | reverse complement strand
GTTTTTTCAGCCTGGGGAATACCTGGGGGAGGGCGTCAATGCGAATCATGGCCCTCGACTTGATAGCGGCACTGCAGCCAATAAAAGTTGTATAAATGATGATTTCCCGAATCAGCTCTTCTGACCAGGCCAGGGAATAATGGATCGTATAGCGCAGAACCACGTTGACAAAAAGTGAAACCAACCCCACCATCACCGCAATAAACAACGTCCATTCTTCAAAAAAGCTGAGGACTTTGTCAATTACCTGAAATACTTTACTTATCATCGCTGCTATCCTCGATCCAGGCACAAAAAAAGAGCCGGGATTGGAAATCCCGGCCCTTTCCTTCTGACATTAATAATCCAGAATCCTCTTGTAACCCATGAAATCCTGAACTTTTTTCAAATAGTCAACCCCAATCTGCTGAGCCCACTCTTTATGGACCTTATCACCCTGCACCCGCAGCTTCTCCATTTCCTCAGTAGAAAGTTTGAAAAACGTCACGCCGCTTTTTTTCGCCTTGGCGATTTCAGTTTCTTCCTGCTTCCGGGTCAAGACCCTGGTCTTGGCACATTCTTCATGAACGACATCGGTAAGAATCTTCTGCAGGTCCGCGGGGAGAGAATCAAACCACTTCTTGTTGATCAAATGGATGAACAAACCCTGGGCGTAATTGATCTGGGTAAAATATTTGCAAACCTCAAACTTCTTGGTGATGTTGCAGACTATCGGGGTATGATCCAGGCCGGTAATCACTCCCTGCTTCAGAGAAATGGGAACATCAGGCCACGGCATAACCACCGGGTGCAGCCCCCAGGCGCTGTACAGGGATTTATTGACCGCCGCTTCAGCGATGCGGAACTTGACTTTTTTGGCATCAGCAATGGTTTTTACCGGGATGGTGGTGGCCCAGCCGTAGTTGCCGTAGCCAGTAATGTCCAGACCCATGACCCCCTGGTGCATCATGCCGTCCATGTAGTACTGGAACAGCTCTTTGTTGGCCACAAACTTGTCCAGCTTGTCAAAGGAGTTGATCAGGAAAGGCAGGTTTATCATTCCCATGCGGGGCGCCAGGTTAGTAACCGCCACCGAGGAACACATCATCCCCTGAATGGTACCGGTTTGCAGCATATTTAAAACTTCAACTTCACCGCCCAACTGATGCAGAGGATAAAATTTGAAAGCAATCTGGCCGTTGCTCTTTTTCCACAGGGCATCGCGGATGCGGTAGCCAACCCTAACACCCTCAATAACCGGATGAGAGATGTTGGACACTTTCATGACGTACTTGGCCTTGGACATGTCATACTTGGCTTTCCATTTGGCCAGCGGATTCCCTTTTGACCAAGCCTGGGGAGCCATGATCAACAGTGCCAAAGCCACCAGAGTTACAACCTTACACCATTTGCGCAGCATAACTTTCCTCCTTCTACCGTTTGAGTTGTTAACACTTTGACTTTAAGTAGTAGAATATGGTTTTACCATGACCTTAAACCAAAATCAAGAAAAAACCGTTCTATTTCTCAAAGCATAACAATCATGGCTATACCGCCACTTCACCAGGTCAGAAAGTCTTCCGCGCACAAAATTCATTGCATTTTGACTAAAATTTATCATATGATGCCGGCATCAGATGATATTCGTCACGACCCTGTCAGACTTCCCGGGAAAACCACATTATGGCAACAAGGAAAATTTCCTTTTCTCCTCTATTCGGCAGAATAATGATTTTTGTCTGCCTCATGTCACTGGCTTTAGCAGTAGTATTGCCGTGCAAATTAAGTGCCACCGAAAATGATCGGATTGCTTTTTCTGCCGACAATCCCCCCTGCCTGGAAAATTTTGTCCTGGCGAAAAACAACCGGTGGATAACCCTTTCTCTCACGGTCAGAAGCCCGTTCGACAAAAAACTGAAATCCCTGATTTTAAATGGCGTGCCTCAAAAAATCACCCTTGAAATCATCACCAATGAGAAGAAAAATTACCTTTTTCTGGTAAATATTGATCGAAAAATATTCACGAACAGCATTACTCACAGCATTCACTACGACAATCTTAAAAAACTGTTTGTAGTCAATGCGGGCAAAAAGCACCCCCCCCTGCAGACCAGCTCATACCAGCAGGCCCTCACGGCCGTATCAACGTTCAACAACATTCACCTGCTGCCGATGGAAAAAGCTCAGGCTGAACATGGATACCAGGCCAAGGTAAAAGCGGAAATCGTCAAAAAGAGAATGCCCTTCCACCTTGAATACCTTTTCTTCTTTCTTGCCGGCTGGGAACGCAAGACCCAAACCTATGTCCTTGACATCCCCCAGCAGTTCCTGCAACCGAACAGCAAACCAACGGTTGATGAATGAACCAGGAAAAACCCCGAAATCCATTATCGGCTGAGCTGCATCGGCGCAAAAGGGAAAAAGCGCTGATTGTCTTCCTGATTCTGCTGGTAGGACTCCTGTTTTACATCGAAAAGCACTTTCCCGCCCTGCCCTCCGACCTGCCCCTGTCAAACAACATTATCGTTTTCGCCCTGATCAACATCAACATTATCCTGCTCCTGCTGCTGATTTTCCTGATTGTCAGGAACACGTTGAAACTGCTGCTGGAGCGGAAGCGCAAAATTGTCGGCTTCCGCCTGAAATCCAAGCTCTCCCTGGCATTTGTCTCGCTGTCCCTGGTTCCCACCCTGCTGCTTTTTGTCATCGCCACCGGCTTCATCCGTTACAGCATTGACAACTGGTTTTCTGTCCAGTTTGAGTCCGCCCTTGACGCCTCGCTGGAAATCGCCCAGGACTATTTCAGAATTCTCAGCGAGCAAAGCAAAAAAACCGCCGTGAACATTGCCGACGAAATCACCCGCAAGGGACTGCTCATCGGTGAAACCACCAAGCCGCTGCTGGACTATCTTGAGCAAAAAAGGCAGGAGAGCGGCTTTACGGCCATTGCCGTGTACAGCAAAAAAGACTGCACCCCCCTGATCACCAGCCACAACCGGGATTTCAACCCCGGTGAACTCCACCGGATTACCAGCCCCAACGAGTCCCTGTTCCACCCGCTTTCAAGGGTTGTTCCCCTGGACAACGGCGGCAGTCTGATCCAGGGCACCTCGCCGGTTTATTCCGTCTGGAAGGGGGACAAGGCCGTGGCGGTCGTTGTTGTTTCCCGGTTCGTTTCCGCCGAGATGAACAACAACCTGGACGCGGTGTCGCAAAAATTCAGCTCCTACAAGCAGACCAAGAGCATGGAGCAGTACATCAAGTACAGCTACGTGCTCTCCTTCGTCCTGATCACCGTTTTAATCATTTTCATCTCCATCTGGTTCGGGTTTTACCTGGCCAAGAACATTACCGAACCACTGCAGGAACTGGCCCTGGCCACCCGGAAGATTGCCGGCGGCGAGCTTGACTTCACCATCGACATTGCGGCCAGCGATGAAATCGGCATCCTGGTCCAGTCGTTCAATGAAATGACCGAACGCCTGAAGGCCAGCAAGCTGGAAAGGGAGCTGGCCAACAGCGAACTGGTAAAAATGAACGACCAGCTGGAACAGCGGCGGAAGTACATTGAAATTATTTTGAAGAACGTCAATGCCGGCGTCATCACCCTCGACCGGAGCGGCAAGATCATTACCATCAATGAAACCGCCGTCACCCTCTTCGGCCTGCGGGAAGAGGACTGCCTCAATAAAAACTACCGCGAAATTTTCACCAGTGAGCTGATCCGCAAGATCCGCTTCTTTCTCCGCAACCAGGAACGCACCCGCCAGGACCTGGAAAGCCGGGAAATAGAACTCAGCCTGCCAGACCGCAACGTCCACCTGGCTATCAGCTTCACCCGCCTCAACGACGAGCAGAACAACTACATCGGCATGCTGATCATCATCAACGACTTAACCGAAATAATCAACGCCCAGAAGGCGGTGGCCTGGCGGGAAGTGGCCCGGCGCATCGCCCATGAAATCAAAAACCCCCTGACCCCCATTGCCCTGTCCGCCGAGCGCATCCAGCGCAAATACGCCTCCCTGCTCCAGGAGGGCGACAAAGTCCTGAGCAGCTGCACCTCCACCATTATCAAGCAGGTAAGCGCCTTGAAACAGCTGGTCAATGAATTTTCCAACTTCGCCCGCATGCCCCAGGCGAAGCCGACCATGCAGGACCTGAACGAGGTAATCAGCGAAACCTTGAATCTCTACCGGCATGCCCGCCCGGACTGCGACTTCAGTTTTCAGCCGGACGAGAACCTGGTGCCGTTCCTGTTTGACCAGGAGCAGATGAAGCGGGTGATGACCAACCTGGTCGACAACTCCCTGGCGGCAATCAAATCGGTCGGCGGCGGGTCGATCAATATCACCACCAAGCTTGACAAAAGCCTCCAGATCGTTATTATTGAAATCTGCGACACGGGACTGGGAATCAGCCAGCAGGACAAAAGCAAGCTTTTTGAACCTTATTTTTCCACCAAGCAGGCAGGCATGGGGCTGGGGCTGGCGATCGTCAAAACCATTGTCCAGGACCACCGGGGCTTCATCCGGGTCAAGGACAACCACCCCCGGGGAACCTGTTTTATCATTGAACTGCCGTTCAACCTTGAGGCGCCATGAAAACCACCATTCTGATTGTTGACGACGACCTGGACGTCAGACAGTCCATCATGGACGTCTTCGCCGACGAAGGCTACGAGGTCTTCGGCGCCGGCGGCGGCCGGGAGGCGCTGACCATGGTGAACCAGGAAAACATCGACCTGATTTTCCTGGACATCTGGATGCCGGACCTGGACGGCATGCAGGTGCTGCAGCAGTTGAAGGCCATTCACCCCGACATTCCGGTGGTGATGATTTCCGGCCACGGCACCATTGAAACCGCCGTGCAGTCCACCAAGCTGGGAGCGTTCGACTTCATTGAGAAGCCGGTTTCCATCGAAAAACTGGTAATCACCGCGAAAAACGCCCTGACCATCTACCGCCTGCAACAGGAAAACCTGCTGCTCAAGGAACGCTTCCAGCATGAACCACAGCTGATCGGCCAAAGCGCGGCCATGAAGGAGCTGCAGCAGCAGATAGCGGTGGTGGGACCGACCAACGGCTGGGTGCTGATCAGTGGCGAAAACGGCACCGGCAAGGAACTGGTGGCCCGGGCCATTCACCGCCTCAGCCGGCGGGCGGACAAGCCGTTCATCGACGTCAACTGCGCCGCCATCCCCGAAAACCTGATTGAATCGGAACTGCTGGGCCACGAAAAGGGGGCCTTTACCGGCGCGGCCGGCCGCAAGAAGGGAAAATTCGAGCAGGCCCACGAGGGAACCATTTTCCTGGATGAAATCGGCGACATGAGTCTCAACACCCAGGCCAAAATCCTGCGGGTGCTGCAGGAGCAGTCCCTCAGCCGGCTGGGCAGCACCAAAACCATTACCATCGACGTCCGGGTCATCGCCGCCACCAATAAAAACCTGGAGGCGGAAATCGCCCAGGGGAATTTCAGGGAAGACCTCTACTACCGCCTCAACGTCATCCCCATGCACATTCCGCCGCTGCGGGAACGGCAGGACGACATTCCCCTGCTGGCCGAGCAGTTTCTGTCCCACTACGCCCGGGAAAAGGGTGAGCCGCACAAACGGATGGCGCCGGAGATCATCCCGATCCTCCAGCAGTACGCCTGGCCGGGAAACGTCAGGGAGTTGAAAAACCTGATGGAGCGCCTGGCCATCATGTCGCCGAAAAACGAGATCTCCGCCGAGGACCTTCCCCACTACCTGAAAGGCGGGGAAAATGTCTCCGGCATGAACCCGTCGGGAGATAAAGCTTCCATCAACCAGTTCTACGCTGACCAGCTGAGCGACGCGGTAAGCAAGTTTGAAAAATACTATCTGGCCGAAAAGCTCAGGGAATTTGACGGCAACATTTCCCGAACCGCCGCCCAGATCGGCATCACCCGCCGGAACCTTCACCGCAAGATCAAGGCATTGAACATCACTTCACACCAGAAAGGCTGAGCAGGGCCCGCCGGCCACTGCCGTTGTTTTCGCCATGACGACACAGGAAAGAGGAATTGTCACCAGGGTCGAGGATGAATTCGCCTTCGTCCGCAAACCCAGGAGCAAGAAATGCGACAACTGCTCCGGGAAGGGCTCGTGCCTGATCCTCGAGCAGGGCGGCGAGGTGGAAGTCAGGGTCAAAAATACCCTTGGTGCCCGGCCCGGGGACGAAGTCAGCCTGCAAATCGGCCGGCAGGATACGGGACTGCGGCGGCTGTCGCTTTTTCTGGCGGCGATTGCCGCCCTCATCACCGGCGGCACCGTTGGCAGGCTTTGCAGCCGGTTTGTCTCCGCGGCCGTCGGCCAGTTGCTGCCGGCGGTTCTCGGCATTGGTTCACTGGTCATTGTCGTTCTGTTCTGGCGGCATCGTTCAAAAAACCGGGAACAGCAACCCTCACAGCCAATCATGGAAAAAATCATCCGCAGGGAGCCATAAAGATACCCATGGGAACCAAACTGATCTGCAGCAACAAAAAAGCCCGGCGCAACTATGACATCATCGAAACCTTTGAAGCCGGCCTAGTCCTGGTCGGCTCCGAGGTCAAGTCCCTGCGGGCCGGCAAGGCCAGCATGAACGAAAGCTACGCCAAAATCACCGACGGCGAAATCTGGCTGGTGCAGTTTCACATCAGCCCTTACAGCCACGCCAACGTCTTCAACCACGACCCTCTCCGACCCCGGAAGCTGCTGCTCCACAAGCAGGAAATCCGTCGGCTGATCGGCAAGATCACCGAGAAAGGGTTGACGCTGGTACCCCTGCGTGCCTATTTTAAAAACGGCAGGGCCAAGGTTGAGCTGGCCCTGGGCAAGGGGAAAAAAATCCATGACAAGCGGGAAGATTTGAAAAGGAAAGCGGTCAAAAGGGACATGGAAAGGGATTTCAAAAGCCGCTGACCGTGCCGCTTGCCGCCGCGCCCTTGAAAGTCACGATTGTTTGTGTTATACTTTCATTATTATTGAGAAACTTCAACTTTAGCTATGGGGGTGATTCGGGTTCGACGGGAATGCCAAGCCTGAGGCTGCATGTGGAGGTTCCTGCTTCCCTCCTAAAACCAGCGGGAACTAAAATAAACGCTGATAATTGCGAATACGCTCTGGCCGCTTAGACGGCCAGCGCCCGGCCGTCCGACTCCTGCTACGTCGGTTCCCGGGTGTCATCCTTTAGCAGGATAGCTTACCGGCAGGTTTCCGGCCGTTAAGTGAAACTTCAGGGAAGCTCGCTGCCGCCATATCCCGACCGGAGGAGATGCCGACAGTTAAAACCAATATCCGGCTAAACATGTAGAGGCTTCAGCGTGAGGGTTTTCGGACGCGGGTTCGATTCCCGCCACCTCCACCAATT
>JAOZRP010000443.1:1368-1997 GCA_029940125.1 bacterium | reverse complement strand
GCCAGGGAAGACAATCGCTCAATGGTGGCTTCCAGGGTGGTCTTGCCGCCCAGCAGCGGGATCAGCTGCTTGGGCCGCCGGTGCCGGCTCAGGGGCCAGAAGCGGGTTCCGGAGCCGCCGGCCAGGATGACGGCGTGCAGGTTGTTTTTCAGGGTCATGTTTCTTTCATTCTCCCATTCAATGCCGCTGGTAGTCGTCGTCCAGGCGGACGATGTCGTCTTCGCCGAGGTAGTCGCCCTGCTGGACCTCGATGATCACCACTTCCCGGTCGTCATTCCGGTTGGCCAGCCGGTGGCGGGCGGTTTTCGGGATAAAAACATGGCCGCCGGCCTCCACGTCCATCTCCCGGTCGTCGACGGTAATCAGGGCTGGACCGGCCAGGACAATCCAGTGTTCGCTGCGCCGATGGTGATACTGCAGGCTGAGACGCTGGCCGGGATTGACGACGATTTTCTTCACCTGACAGCCCTCTTCCATATGCAGGACCTGGTAGGTTCCCCAGGGCCGGACAACCGGCTCGGCCGCAATGTCATTTTTCATCAGCTTCTACCTCCAGTGAATGGGTGGGGTCAAATCTTTATTATTGACAAATTTAAAATTTGTCAAGAATAAAGATTTTAACCCCCCGC
>JAOZRP010000443.1:0-1358 GCA_029940125.1 bacterium | reverse complement strand
TATTTCCCCCCACCTCTCATCTTATACCTTGCACCGTCCACCGTTTAATCATCCCCGTCCGACGCCGTAGTACTCAAACCCCACCGCCCGCATCCGCTCCGGGGTGTAAACGTTGCGCAGGTCGATGAAAATCGGCGTTTTCAGCCGGGCCTTGACCTCATCCAGGTCTAGGGCCCGGTACTGGTTCCACTCGGTCATCAGGACGACGGCGTCGGCGCCGTCGCAGGCCTCGTAGGCGGAAGCGGAAAAAGTAAAGTCGGGAAACATCTTTTTTGCCTCCTCCATTCCTTCAGGATCATGGACCTGGAGGCGGGCCCCCTTGTCGGCCAGGGGCGGCAGGATGGACAAGGCCGGCGCCTCGCGCAGATCGTCGGTCTCCGGCTTGAAGGTCAGGCCGAGGACGGCGATGGTTTTGCCGGCCTCGCTGCCGCCGAGGGCGTCGCGGATTTTCTTCACCATCCGGGCCTTCTGGGCGGCATTGATTTCCACCGCCGCTTCCACCGAGCGGGCCGCCACCCCATATTCCTGAGCAATCCGCATCAAAGCCAAAGTGTCTTTGGGAAAGCAGGAGCCACCGTAGCCGGGGCCGGGGTGGAGAAATTTCGGCCCGATGCGCCCGTCCAGGCCGACGGCCCGGGCCAGGTCGATGACATCGGCATCCACCGCTTCGCAGATGGTGGCCATCTCGTTGATAAAGGAAATTTTCATCGCCAGGAAGGCGTTGGAAGCATACTTGATCAGCTCGGCGGTTTCCAGGGTGGTGTTCACGAACGGGGTCGAAATCAGGTACAGGGGATTGTAGATCTCCTTCATGACCGCCACCGCTTTTTCCGAATCGGCGCCGATCACCACCCGGTCGGGACGCATGAAGTCGTTGACCGCCGCCCCCTCGCGCAGGAACTCCGGGTTGGAAACCACGTCAAAATCGGCGGCGGGATTTTCCTCGCCGATCAGCCGGGCCACCTGCCGGGCGGTGCCCACCGGCACCGTGCTTTTATTGATCACCACCGTGTAGCCGTCCAGGTGGTTTGCCAGCTCCCGGGCGGCGGCATAGATGTAGGTCAGGTCGGCATAGCCGTCGCCGCGCCGGGACGAAGGGGTGCCGACGGCAATGAACACCGCCCGGGCCTTCCCGGCCTCCCCGTCCAGCCGGTCGGTGAACACCAGCCGACCGTCGGCGGCGTTCTTGGCCATCAGGGGCTCCAGCCCCGGTTCGTAGATGGGAATCTGGCCCTGGCGCAGTTTGGCGATCTTTTCTTCGTCCTTGTCAACGCAGACCACCCGGTGGCCGAATTCCGCCAGGCAGACGCCGGTCACCAGGCCCACGTAGCCGGCCCCGATAATGGTAATGTTCATGA
>JAOZRP010000442.1 GCA_029940125.1 bacterium | reverse complement strand
CTGGGGGTATTGATGATCAACTGAATTTCACCGTTTTTTATGGCATCAATAATATTGGGGCGGCCCTGTTTCAATTTGAGAATATCTGTAGCTTCAATCCCCTGCTGTTGCAGGAAACGGCTGGTACCCTCGGTGGCCAGAATTTTAAAACCAAGTTCGCTAAACCGCCTGGCCACTTCAATAATCCCTGGTTTATCCCGTTCAGCCACCGTAATCAACACCGTCCCCGCCAGGGGCAGTACTGACTGGGTTGCCTCCTGCGCTTTGAAAAAAGCCATCCCGTATGAATCAGCCATCCCCAGCACCTCGCCGGTGGACCGCATTTCCGGACCCAGCACCGGATCCACTTCAGGAAACATATTAAAGGGAAAAACCGCCTCTTTAACCCCGAAATAGCCAACGGGTTTTACCGTCAAGCCCAAATCGGCCAGCTTCTTCCCCAGCATGACTTCAGTTGCATAACGGGCCATGGAAATATTGCAAACTTTTGAAACCAAAGGGACGGTTCGGGATGCCCGGGGATTGGCCTCCAGAATATAAACCGTATCGTTGGCGATGGCATATTGGATGTTCATCAAACCGACCACTCCCAGCTCAACCGCAATCTTCCTGGTATACTCCTCAATGGTTTCTATGTGTTTCAGCGGAATACTGACGGGAGGAATAACACAGGCTGAATCCCCGGAATGGACACCAGCCAGCTCAATATGTTCCATCACCGCCGGAACCAGGGCGTCGGTACCGTCAGCAATGGCATCGGCCTCAGCCTCGATAGCGTTTTCCAGGAACTTGTCGATCAGAATCGGCCGTTCCGGTGAAATATCGACAGCGGCCTGAACATAATGACGCAACATATTTTCATCATGAATCACTTCCATCGCCCGGCCACCCAAAACATAAGAAGGACGAACCATCAGGGGATAGCCTATCTTTCCGGCTATCTCCAGGGCCTCGGACAAAGTACTGGCCATTCCCGATTCCGGCTGGGGGATGCCAAGCTTACGCATTATTTGCCGGAAACGGTCCCGATCCTCGGCCAGATCAATGCTCGCCGGTGACGTTCCCAAAATTTTCACCCCGGCAGCCTCCAGTTCATTGGCAATATTCAGGGGCGTCTGGCCACCAAACTGGACAATCACGCCCTCGGGCTTTTCTTTTTCGTAAATACTCAAAACATCTTCAACCGTCAGGGGTTCGAAGTAAAGTTTGTCGGAAGTATCATAGTCAGTAGAAACCGTTTCCGGGTTACAATTGACCATAATCGATTCATAACCGGCTTCGCGGATACAAAATGCCGCATGAACACAGCAGTAATCAAACTCAATCCCCTGTCCAATACGATTAGGCCCTCCACCAAGCACCATAATTTTGGGCCGGTCACTAACTTCAACCTGGTCCGGGGCATTATACGTTGAAAAATAATAAGCTGCATCTTCAACCCCGCTCACCGGTACCGGCTCCCAGCCCTCACAGATTTCCAAGGACATCCTTTGCTTCCGAATATCCTCTTCCGCAACCCCGAGAATCTGTGCCAGGTATTTATCGGCAAAACCATCCTCTTTTGCCTGACGCAACAGATCATCAGGCAACAACTTCCCTTTGCATTGAAGTACCTGCTCCTCAAGTTGCACCAGTTCCCGCATCTGCTCGATAAACCAGGGCTTAATATGAGTAATAGCATGCAGTTGATCGATTGCTGCCCCCTGGCGCAGAGCCTCATAAAGAATAAACTGCCGTTCACTGCTGGGTTCCTGCAATTGCATCAACAGTTCTTCCAAGGGAAGATCATGGTAATTTTTCGCAAATCCAAGACCATAACGGCCAATTTCAAGTGAGCGGATTGCCTTCTGGAACGCCTCCTTGTAATTCTTGCCGATGCTCATTACCTCGCCGACAGCCCGCATCTGGGTACCCAGTTTATCCTCGACGCCGGCAAACTTTTCAAAAGCCCAGCGGGCAAATTTGACCACCACATAATCCCCGGAAGGGGTGTATTT
>JAOZRP010000441.1 GCA_029940125.1 bacterium | reverse complement strand
GCCAGGATGGGCTTGTCAAAGGCAACCTGGCGAATGGTTTTGCTGATTGATTCAATAATCGGCTCCGCCACCGGAGGAAGCGGTTTGGTTTCCCGCGGATAAACGGATGGAGCAGGAACAGGCTTCCAGCTGATCACTTTGTTGAGGCAATCGCGGTATTCCTGGTCTTCGAAACGGCGCACGGTATCATTGATGACGGCGATCAGGTTCTGGGATGTGAGACTTTCCCGGACCCGGTTGAAGGTCTCCCTGATTTCCTGCTGAAGCTCGCCGGGGACGACGGCAAACTCCTTGAGGCCGGTTACCTGTTTTTCCCAGGCATCGAGCTGCCCCACGGCCTTTTCCCGCTCTTTTTCAACCCGTCGTTGAACTTCCCGCCGGGTTTCTTCCAACAGAACCATGGCATCCTGAAAGGTGTTGTTCCGGTGGCGGAAGGGGTCGTCGATGACGGCCCGCAGGCGGCTTTGGGCGTCATTGCCAAGGTAGCTGAAATTGGCTTTCTCGGCCTTGAGAAAGTTCCGGATGTCGTCATACATTTTCCGGCGGGAGCCGGTCATGAAACTGACCAGCGGATCAATCTTTTCATCTTTGAGATCAAGCAGATCAGTCGCTTGCCGGTCCAGCTCGGTCAGGTAAAAGGCGTAGGGCTTGCCGGTCAGCCCGCTGATGACGTCCAGGGGTTCTTCAAGGTTTTTCAGGAATGGATAGTCGGCGGTTTGGCGCTGATAATCGCGCAGGGTTTGCTGCAGGGCCTGCAGCGCCTCTCCGGTTTCCTGCGCCAGGGCCTTGGCGTCCTGATGCAGGGGCGGCCGGTCGAAAAAATCATTAAAAAACCCCTTCAGAACTCGAACCTGCGCGGCACTGAATTCCACCTGGGGTTTGAGGATGAGGTTGGCATGGCTGCGGGTGTTTTTCAGCGCTTTTTCCAGTTCGTTGTCGTCGAGCAGAGAACCGTCAAGCTGAACCTCGATTTTACCCAGGGAACAGAGCTTGGCCAGGGTGCAGACAATGGCCATCAGGTACCAGCCGTAGGGATTGCTTTCAAACTTGTCAACCAGCACCTTGACGGTGGTGCGGATGCCGTTGCGGTGGTTGCCCTGAATAAAGGCAAGCATTTCCTGTTCGGCCTCGCTCAACCCGGCAAGCGAAGGCTGCTTCGCCAGCAGGATGCCCAGAATGTCCTTCTCGGTATAGTTGACCCCCGGCAGCATGATCAGGTTGGGGTAGGTCCGGGCAATCAGTTTCTGGCAGGCGCTGATTATCCGGGTCCGGGAATCTTCGGCGCTCTCCTCGACCTCCTGGCCGGCGATGTAGAGCCGGGCCCGGCCCAAAAGGGCGCGGACCTGCTGCTGCAAATCCTGCTGCCGTTCACGGTTGCGGCTGGATTTCTCCGCCAGGATACGGTGGATTGAATCCTTCTGGGTGGTGGTAACGTTCTGGCGAATATATTTGTCGGTCTTTTTCAACAGGATGAGATCATCCATCAGCCGCTTGTCGGGCGGCATGATCACCAGCAGCTCGCTGCGGCCGACGGTCCGGGCCTTGATAGTTTTTTCATCATGGTCATTGAAAAAGGAAATGAGATGGATGGCCAGCTCCTGCTCCCGGCCTAAAAGCCGGTCGTCCAGCTTGCGGCTGAAAGCATAATGCTGGCCGTTGGCTTCATAGCAGACTTTTTGAATCTTCAGAACCTCTTCGAAGGCAATCTTGGCCAACTCATCGGCCGCTTCGGAGAGGTCGATGTCGGTAGCCTTGATTTCAGACTCGACATCCTTCTCCTCGTTGGTGAGGAATTCATATTCGTCGCCGTGGCGCTGGATATAAGTCTGCTGCACCAGAAGTTCCAGGGATTCCTCCACCTGCCGGGTCAGGGCCTTGATGTCGACATTGAAACCGTCGAGCATCAGGATGCGCAGGTTTTTGGCCGTGGCCCTGAAATCCCTGATGTATTTGACTAGAAACAAGGCCTTCAGCAGCCTGACGGCGAAAGGGTTGCCGAGA
>JAOZRP010000106.1:2047-7398 GCA_029940125.1 bacterium | reverse complement strand
CTCCCATCGCATCCAGGTATTTGCCTGAAATGCCGGTTCCCCGAATTTCCAGTTTTTTCAGGTCGCTGAGTTTTTTTACCGGCACTTTGGACATCAGGTTGCCGGGGGCGCAGGTAAACAGGGTCAGGACCTTGACCTTGTCATAGGATTTAGGTTTATATTTTTGATAGAGATCCCAGAAGGTGAGGCTGGCGACCGTCGCGCTGGTAAAGGTAACCGGCAGATCAATGCCCTCCATCAGGGGGAAGCGCCCGGGAATGTAAGGCGGGCAGAAGCAGCCGATGTCGGCGATGCCGGAAATCACCCCGTCCAGCATGTTCTTGGCGCCCAGCAGGGTTCCGCCCGGATAGGTGGTGACTTTCACCTTTCCATTGGTGCGTTTTGCCACCTCTTTCGCCCAGCGCTCCATCTGGACGCAGGGAAAGGTGGGGGCGGGGGGGAAGTTGGCATAGCGCAGTTCGATGGTTTTGGCACTGGCCGGGGCGGGCAGCGTAAGCCCCAGCGTCAGGAAAGCGCCGATAATCAGCAGGATGAGTGATCTGCCCAGGGTTTTTCTTGTCATCATGTTTTCCTCCTTCTCCTTAGCGTGCGGTTTGGGTTGCGGTTGAGAAACAACCAGGGAAACGCTTACGTTAAACGATCAAAGAAAGACCCGGTCAGGAAATAATCAGATGACCTTTTCCTTCTGCAAAGACTCCATTTCCGCTTTCGACAGGCCCAGCTGCTGGCCGTAAATGTCTTGATTATGCTCCCCCAGCCGGGGCGGGAAGGGAAGCTGGTAGTTCATCTCCCGGACAAAAGGAGTATCGTATGCCGGCGGGGCCAGCACCACGCTGTAGCCGCTTCCGGGATCGACGGTCTTCAGCAGGTGGGCGTTGACCAGCGGGTTGTCAAGCAGGTCGGCAATGGTATTGATTTTTGAAGCCGGCAGGGTGATCTGCTGAAATTTTTGCAGCAGATCTTCCGTGGCACAGGTGCTGGTAATGGCTTCCAACTGCCGGTTGAGATTGACGACGTCGGCTATTCTGCCGGCGTTGTGCCGGTATTGTTCCTGGTCGAGGCTGCCGAAGCCGTCCAGTTCCGTCAGCGCCTGCCACTGGCGGTCGTTGCCGACGGCCAGGTAGATGAACCCGTCCCTGGTTTTGAAGACCGAAACCGGGGCGAAAAATTCGTGGGTGTTTCCCCGCCGGGAAATGTGTCGGTGAAAAGACGCCACCATCGGCAGGTTGATGGCCTGCCAGCTTACCGCACTCCTGAACATGGAAAAATCGAGGCGCGAACCCTTGCCGCTGACCTGGCGTTCAAGCAGGGCCCGCATGGCCAGTCCATAGACCTGCTCGCTGCTGCCCATGTCCGGCAGGGGAATGCCCAGCACCTGGGGCGGCCCGTCGGCCTCGCCGGTCATTTCCATCAGGCCGCTGCGGGCCTGGAGAATGGGGTCGTAGGCACCCTCGTTACTCTGGGGACCGAAGCCGGTGACCCCGATCCAGATCAGGTCGGCCTTGCAGCCGGACAGGGTTTCATAATCTATGCCCAGCTTGGCGTAATTTTTGGGCAGCTGGTTGGTGACAAAAATATCCACCTTCAACTTGACAATGAGTTCCCGCAGCAGCTGCCGGCCTTTGTCTTCCTTGAGATTCAGGGTAATGGACTGCTTGCCGGCGTTGATGGTCAGGTAGTAGGAATTCATTCCCGCTTCCGGCAGCACCTGTTCGCCTATCTGCCGGTTGGGATCGGGAATCGTCGGGTGTTCAATGCGGATGACCCGGGCTCCTTCCTGAACCATTTTATAGGTGAAGTAGGGGACGACGATTGCCTGCTCCAGGCTGAGAATGGTAAGCCGCCGGAAAAAATCCTCTGAAGGCATGTCCAAACACTCGCAAGAAGTTGGGCGGCAAACCGTTGCCGGTGCCGCCGGGTGGAAAAAAGGCTGATTATTCCGGAAAAATATGACTGTTTCAGTGCTTCTTTATGTATGCATATAAATGTTGATAACATCATTTGTCAAGTGAAATAATTATAAATGGCATTTAGGCGGCAATCATGAAGATATTCCTTACTAATGCAGGATGTTTTACGACTATAACTTTGTTGTAAAAAAATCATTGACAAACAATAATCATTGCTCTATTTTGACTGATTAGGAATATTTATGTATACGTAAAAGAGGTGGAGGGGGATGCTGAATCTGCCAAAAATAGAGTACTGCCGGCCGGAAAATGACGAGGAGCTGGCGGCCTGCATGGGGGAGCACCAAGGCAATTTCAGCCTGCTGGCCGGCGGCACCGCCCTGGTCAACGATCTCAAGCGGGGCCTGTCGGATGCCGGGGTGCTGATCAGCCTGGGAGCGCTGCCGGGATTGAAGGGCATCGAGTACGATCGAGACCGCGACTGTCTCCTTATCGGTTCAATGACCACCCTGGCGGAAATGTCTGCATCTGCCGTTCTGCGAGACCTCTTGCCCGGGCTGGTGCGGGCGGTATCTCTGACCGCCGCACCGCCAATCAGGAACCGGGCGACGCTGGGCGGAAATTTGTGCCTGGATACCCGCTGCTACTACTACAACCAGTCGCTGGCCTGGAGAAAACTGCGCCAGCCCTGCTTCAAATGCGGCGGGGAAGCCTGCCTGGCCGTTCCCGGGGCCCGAAAATGTCAATCTGTGTTCAGCGCCGACCTGCCGCCGCTGCTCCTGGCCCTGGAAGCCAAACTGGAGATTCACACCGAAGGAACCGGAGAAATGTCCCTGGCGGAGCTGTATACCGGGGACGGAGCGGCTCCCCACAACCTTCCCGAAAATGCCTGCATCACAAAAATAATCATTGACGAGGTTTCACAAAAGTGGGGGGAGTACCGCAAATTCCGCCTGCGCAAATCAATTGACTTTCCCCTGGCCGGCGTCGCCCTCGGGGGAAGAAAAACCAGTAACCGGTCTTTCAAACAGCCGCGGGTTGTCCTGGGGGCCCTGGCTTCCGGACCGCTGACCGTGGCTGAGGCGGCCGCGGCGCTGTCGGGCAAGTCATACAATGACCGTAACGCCTTGCAACAGGCAGTGGCCGCGGTGGTGGCGGCGGCAAAACCGGTTGCCAACATCGGTTCACGGCCCGGATACCGCAAAAAGGTAGCCGGCGTCCTGCTGCAGAAAATCTGGCTGGACCTTCAAAACTGACCGTCGGCATATCTGGCCAGCTGGAGGAGAATAATGGAAAAGAGAGAAGTAACACTCAACATTAACAATGAAGTGCATCACCTGGAAATTTTTCCCCATGAAACTTTGCGGGAGGTGCTGCGCGAACGCCTGGGGCTGACGGGCACCAAGGCCGCCTGCGACGACGGCAGCTGCGGCGCCTGCACGGTGCTGCTGGAAGGCAAGCCGGTGCGTTCCTGCCTGCTGCTGGCCATGGAGGTTGAACACCAGCACATCACCACCATTGAAGGACTGGCCGACGGCGAGCAGCTCCACCCCATGCAGCAGTCCTTTGTCGACCACCATGCCATTCAATGCGGCTTCTGTTCGCCGGGAATGATCCTGACCGGGGTGGCGGCGGTGGAAAACCAGCAAAAACCCCTCAGCCGGGATGAAATCCGTGAAGCCATTTCCGGCAACCTCTGCCGTTGCACCGGCTACGCGAAGATTATCGACGCCATTGAGGCGGTTTCAAAAAAGCAGGAATAGTGTTGTTTAAGGAAAGCGCTATCGAATGCGGACATAAAAACAAAGTACAACATTACATATCTCGATTTAATAAGTTGATATTATTGATTAAAATTTATTTTTTGGAAGGCTGAACGCTGACGGCTGACAGCCCATCCGGAAGCGGCAGCTTCCGGATGGAAACCCGTTCAGATACCATTGAGGCCGCTATGGGAAAATACAAGATTCTGGGCCAGGGAATTCCCCGGATTGACACGCCGCCGAAAGCGACCGGCGAGGCGCTTTTTACCGCCGACATCAAACTGCCCAACATGCTGGTCGGCAAGGTTTTGCACAGCCCTCATCCCCACGCCCTGATCAAAAGCATCGATGTCTCCAGGGCGGCCATGCTGCCGGGGGTTCGGGCGGTGGCGACCCGCGACGATTCCTTTGACGTCAAGTGGGGAGTGTTCAGCTATACCCGCGACCACCAGCTGATTGCCGTCGACAAGGTCCGCTACATCGGCGAGGAGTTGGCGGCGGTGGCCGCCGATGACGAAGCCACCGCTCTGGAGGCCCTGGAGCTGATCGACGTGGAGTATGAACCCCTGCCGGCGGTTTTTGACGCCGTCGAGGCCATGGCCGACGGCGCCCCCCTCATTCACGACGACCATCCCAACAACATCAACATCCATGTCAATATTGACGTCGGCAACGTTGAACAGGGCTTTGCTGAGGCCCACTACATCCGCGAAGACCGCTTCTCCGCCATCGGCGAAACCTATGGCATGCTCGAAACCTACGCCGTCATTGCCGATTACAAGGCCAGCAGCGGCAGCCTGGAAATCTGGATGCCGACCGCTTCTCCCCACACCAAGGCCAAGGCGCTGGCCAACCTGCTGAAGCTGCCGCTCAACAAGGTCATGGTGCGCCGGGCCAACGTCGGCGGCGCCCTGGGAGGGCGTTCCGACATTTTTCCCCTTGATTTCATTACCGCCGTGCTGTCCAAAAAGGCCCGGCGGCCGGTAAAAATCGTTTATTCCCGCGAAGAAAGCATGATCTGCACCCGCCAGGTCCATGACATGGTGGTGGAGGTGAAAACCGGCGTCGACCGCGAGGGGCGCCTGTTGGCCCAGGACATCAAGGTGGTGATGGGCGGCGGCGGCTACTCCAGCACCGGCCCGATTGCCGCCTCGGTTCCCTTCCTGGTCTGGGAGGAAACCTACCGGCTGCCCAGCGTCCGCCTGAACAGCTACCGGGTATATACCAATCGACCCATTCGCGGCATGTACCGCTGCCACGGCCGGGCTTTTCTCGGTGGACTGGGCATGCAGCTGGACATGATTGCCCGGGATCTAGGAATCGACCCGGTCGACATCCGGCTGCGCAACGCCCTGAAAGCCGGAGAATATCAGGCAACCCGCTCGAAAATCTTCGGCTGCGGCCTTTCGGAGGCGATCAAAAATGCCGCCGAAAAGTCCGGCTGGGCTGAAAAGCGCGGAAAAATGCCCTACGGCCGGGGCATCGGCATGGGCGCCAACGGCATGATGTGCGGCTTTCCCATGGGCATCCGCGGCGGTTCCAGCGCGGTGATCAAGTTCAACGAGGACGGCTATCCAACCATTCTCAGCGGGGTGGTGGACAACGGCCAGGGAAATTATCACGCCATGGTCCAGATCTGTTCCGAGGAGCTCGGCATCCCGGTTGACGACATCCACAT
>JAOZRP010000106.1:0-1947 GCA_029940125.1 bacterium | reverse complement strand
CCATGGTCCAGATCTGTTCCGAGGAGCTCGGCATCCCGGTTGACGACATCCACATCGTCGCCGCCGACACCGAGACCACCACCCTGGACGTGGGGGCCTATTCGCAGGCGGCGGTCCTGGTCAGCGGCAACGCGGTGAAAAACTGCGCCCGTGACGCCAAACGCCAGATTTTCGCCATTGCCGCCAAAATGCTCGACTGCTCTCCGGACGAGCTGGACATCGTTGACAAGAAAATTTTTCTCAAAAATGAACCTGAACGTATGGTGCCGCTTCATAAAGTGATACGCAAGGGGCTGCTGGACAACACCCCGGTCATTGGGCGCGGCTCCTACATGCCGGCGGTTTCCAACGACCGGGAATGGGTCAAGAACCCGGTGGGCCAGCAGGCCGACACCTTCAGTTTCGGGGCCAACGTCGTGGAAGTGGAAGTGGACCCGGAAACCGGCGCAGTCAGCGTTCTCCGGGCCACCGGCTTCCATGACTGCGGCTTTCCCATCAACATCAAGGGGGTTGAGGGACAGTATGAAGGCTCCATTGCCTCCGGCGGCGTCGGCAGTTCGCTGCTGGAAGAACACCTCTGGGACGGCGGCCGGCTGCTCAATGCCGATTTTCTCGAGTATAAAATGCCCACGGCTTTGGACGTGCCGGAAATATCCGCCAACGTGGTGATTACCAACGACCCCAAGGGTCCCTTCGGAGCCAAGGAGGCCGGCCTGTTCGGGTCGATGAACAGCTTTCAGGCCATCGGCAACGCTGTTTATGACGCCGTCGGCGTCTGGGTGAAGGAATTTCCCATTACCCCCGACAAGGTGCTCAAGGCCCTGGATGAGAAGAGGAAGCAGGAAGAAGCGGAAAAGCAGGGAGCCGGATGAAAAATGAGTAAAAAACCATCGAAAATTGACCATATCTGCATTGCCGTCCGCGATCTGGACGCCGCCCGCCGGACCTACGAAAACATCCTGGGCCTGGAGCTGGACTGCACCTACATCGCCGAGAGTGAAAAAATCCATGTCGCCCGCTATTACATCGGTGAAGTGGCCCTGGAGCTGATGGAGTCAACCGCTCCCGATGGCGAAGTGGCGAAGTTCATCAGGCGCCAGGGCGAAGGGGTTTTCCTGATTTCCTACCAGGTGGAGGACGTGGTAGAAAAAATGCGGGAGCTGCGGGAGCGGGGCTACGACCTGATTGACAAGAAGCCTCGCGAACTGTTTGGCAACCGCTATGCCTTTATCAATCCGCCCCAGCAGCTCTGCGGGGTGCTGACCGAAATTATCGACGGGGAATTCACCCCGGACGGGGACGACAGCAGCTCATGAGGGTTCTGATTGCCAAACCGGGCCTGGACGGGCACGACAAGGGCGCCAAGGTGGTCTGCCACGCCCTGCGCGATGCCGGGATCGAAGTGATTTACACCGGCCTGCACAAGTCGGTGGAGGAAATCATCAGCGCCGCCGTCCAGGAGGACGTGGACGCCATCGGCCTGAGCATCCTTTCCGGCGCCCATCTTTACTACGCGGAAAAAATCATTGCCGGCCTGAAGGCCAGGCAGGCCGACGACATCGTTGTTTTCGTCGGCGGGGTGATTCCCGACCGGGACGTGGAAAAACTGCGCCGCCTGGGAATCAAAGGCATTTTCCCCGGCGGCTCGCCGCTGAATGCCACGGTGGATTTTTTGCGCCGGGAAATAGATACACCCTTGTAGGGTACCTTGAAAAATGGCCTTTTTGCTTGATTACGGCGTTAGGCTCACATTATAATCCTCGAAATATGGTTTATATTCCTGCGGTTATAATGTTCGCCTGCCTTGTCCTCAAACAAAAATTCTAATTTTTCAAGACACCCTATCGTTGCTTGCTCAACTTTCCGAGTTGCGCTGCTGGATATATCCAAGCGGATGTTCGGGCTTGGCTCACAGCGGTTTTGGCCGCCGAACGAATCACCACGACG
>JAOZRP010000440.1 GCA_029940125.1 bacterium | reverse complement strand
GAGCCATGCCGGAACATCCTGATACCCTGATTTGGGTTGCGGGCGTTGAGCCCGCGCCTTGGTCAGAGAATCGAGGGTTTTGATGCATAAGGAAAAACGTTGAAGGAAGTGGAAACAGGTTCAGCGGCCGGTAGTGGGAAACGGGGGTGGATGCTGATGATTTCGGGTGGTCATGGGTTATAAGAATCTGCGTGAATGCGTTGCCGACCTGGAGCGGAGCGGGCAGCTGGTCCGCATCAACCGGGAGGTGGACGCCAACCTGGAAGTGGGAGCCATCCAGCGGCGGGTCTGCCAGGCCGGCGGCCCGGCGGTGTATTTCAGCCGGGTCAGGAATTGCGCCTTTCCGATGGTGGGCAACCTGTTCGGCACCCTGGAACGCACCCGCTTCATGTTCCGTGACAGCCTCAAATCCCTGGAGCGGCTGGTGGCCGCCAAGGTTGACCTGCCCGGCCTGCTGAAACAGCCGTTTTCCCTGCTCCAACTTCCCGTTGATCTTCTGCATCTCTTTCCCCGGAAGCTGGCCCATGGCCCGATTCTGGCCCACGAGACCACCGTCAGCCGCCTGCCCCAATTAAAATCCTGGCCCGACGACGGCGGCGCCTTCATTACCCTGCCGCTGGTGTATTCCGAAAGTCCCCGGCGTCCCGGCTGGCGCCACGGCAACCTGGGCATGTACCGGGTTCAGCTTTCCGGCGGCCGCTACGCCGTCGACCGGGAAGTGGGGCTGCACTACCAGCTGCACCGGGGGATCGGCATCCATCATGCCGAGGCGCTGGCGGACAAGAAACCCCTGCGGGTGAATGTTTTTGTCGGCGGCCCGCCGGCCTTGAGCGTGGCGGCGGTGATGCCGCTGCCGGAAGGCATGCCGGAGCTGGCTTTTGCCGGGCTTTTGGGCGGCCGGCGGCTGAATCTTGTCTGCCGGCCGGGGGAGCTGCCCATCCCGGCCGAGGCCGATTTTTGCCTCTGCGGGACGGTGGAGCCGGGAAAAACCCTGCCTGAAGGGCCGTTCGGCGACCACCTGGGCTACTACAGCCTGGTTCATGACTTTCCCGTGCTCAAGGTGGAGCGGGTTCTGCACCGCCACGACGCCATCTGGCCCTTTACCACCGTCGGTCGCCCGCCCCAGGAGGACACCACCTTCGGTGCCTTCATTCATGAATTGACCGGCGGCCTGGTGGCCGACCTGCTGCCGGGGGTGAAGGCGGTGCATGCCGTCGACGCCGCCGGGGTTCACCCCCTGCTGCTGGCCGTCGGCAGCGAACGCTACCTTCCCTACGCCGAGGATCGGCAGCCGATGGAACTTTTGACCCAGGCCCATGCCGTTCTCGGCCAGGGGCAGCTGTCGCTGGCCAAGTACCTGCTGATTGTCGCCGGCGAGGATGATCCCCGGCTCGACATTGACGATGTCCCGAAATTTTTCACCCACCTGCTGGAACGGGTCGACTGGCGGCGGGATCTGCATTTCCAGACCCGGACGACCATGGACACCCTTGACTATTCCGGCGGCGCCCTGAACCGGGGCTCCAAGGTGGTAATTGCCGCCGCCGGCCAGCCGCGCCGGCAGCTGGCGACGGAAGTTCCCGCCGCCCTGCGGCTGCCGCCGGGATTTTCCGCCCCGGCTGTCTGCCTGCCGGGAGTGCTGGCCGTTGCCGGTCCGCCCTGTACGGCATCAAAGCCGGGGAAAGATGAATCCTTGGCGGTTTTTTGCCGTTCTGGCGCTGAACCTGGCTTGCTTTCCGGCTTTCCCCTGGTGGTGGTGGTCGACGACAGCGAGTTTGTTTCCCGGACGCTGAATAATTTTCTCTGGGTTGTCTTTACCCGTTCGGACCCGGCTGCCGACCTGTACGGTGTCCGTTCTTTTGTCGAGGCCAAGCATTGGGGCTGCCGCGGGCCGCTGGTAATCGACGCCCGCCGGAAGCCGCACCACGCGCCCCCCCTGGTTGACGACCCGGAAATCGAAAAGCGGGTGGATTCCCTGGGGGCTCCCGGCCAGCCGCTGCACGG
>JAOZRP010000439.1 GCA_029940125.1 bacterium | reverse complement strand
AAAAGGTTTCCGACTACATAAAATCCCAAAAGCTCTCTATCAGCGTTGAAACGGTACAAAACTATCTCTCCTACCTCTGCTCCACCTTCGCCCTCCACAAGGTTCAGCGTTACGACATCAAGGGAAAAAGGATTCTTGAACTTCATGAAAAATATTACCTGGGCGATATCGGCCTCCGTCACGCCCTGCTTGGTTATCGCGAAGCTGACATAGCCGGCATGCTTGAAAACCTGGTTTTTCTGGAGCTGAAACGACGGGGTTACAACCTCTTTATCGGCAAATATGGAACCAGGGAAATTGATTTCATTGCCACAAAAGCTGATGAAAAACTGTATATCCAGGTCTGCTACCTGCTGGCTTCGGAACAGACCATTGAACGCGAATTTCAGCCACTTCTCTCAATCAAAGACAACTACCCCAAATATGTCCTCAGCATGGATACTATTTTCGGCTCCGACTATGATGGGATCAAGCGTCTTAACATCGTTGATTTCCTCCTGCAACCAATTGACGGCAGATAAAAAAACAACCGTCAAAACCCTCCCTGACCCGCAACGGCAAGCGAAGATTATTCTACCCAAATGCAGCTTGTTACTTTCCTGTTGACTATGGTGATGACTATGGTTACAATAGATGATGGAAGTGAAAGAACCGTTCGCGCCCACGGCACCGCAAACCAGGGTCAGGAGGATGACATGCAAACCATGAAAGCGTCTGAATTCAAGGCAAAATGCCTGCGGCTGATGGATGAAATCAACCGGACAGGAGAAGAGATTGTCATCACCAAAAACGGCAAGCCCGTTTCCATCCTGAAACCTTACCGGAATGTGCCCACAACACTTTTCGGCCTGCACAAAAACAAGATACAAAGCAGCGACGACATCATTTCCCCCCTGAAAATCAACTGGGAGGCCGAGTAATGCTGCTGCTTGACACCCATGTTCTTGTCTGGCTGGATGAAGGGAACTCACGATTAGGGGCTAAAGCCCTGCGGGCAATCAACCGGGCGCTGGCCGCCGGGCGGCTTGGCGTCGCCTCGATCAGTTTCTGGGAAATCGCCATGCTGGTCGAAAAGGAACGGCTGGATATCCGGATGGAACTCGATACCTGGCGCCTCGAGCTGCTGCACAACGGCTTGCTGGACATTCCGCTTGAAAGCTCCACCGCGCTTAAAGCCGGTCAACTGCGGGATTTTCACGGCGATCCCGTCGACCGCATGATTGTGGCCACGGCGCTGGAGCATGCCGCCACCCTGGTCACCGCCGATCGAAAAATTCTTGATTGGGGCAAACGTCTGCAAACCATGGACGCCACCCTTTAAACCCACCCGGCACAATGCGAGACTGACCACACTCAAAAAACGGTAACAAACCCGACCGCATCACCCTGTAAAATTTCCCGACACCATTTCCGGCCCATTTTTTAATTTTTGACCGCCTCTTCTCCGGAATTTCCTGAAAAACACAACATCGACTGTGGTTTTACAGGGATTTCCCTCCTGCAAGCCTATCCTCGCCGTTTCTCAACCCTGTCGGTTTTTTTTACAGCAACCCAACCTGAGCACAAACATCTCTCAATAAAAGCTGTCATTTCAAGCAGTTAACAACTTGGCACAACAGTTGCTTTATATTTTGGTGATTTCAGCAAACAGCATATAAATTTAATTTTTAATTCTATTTCAAATCTACTTTAAGGGAAGGAGCTGAGGAAATGAAAAAGGTTTTATCTATATGTTTGGTAGTGGTTCTCTGCGTTTTTTCATCCACTGTTTTCGCTGGTGGGGGTAGTGGCGATGCCACAGTTGATGATACCGGATATTTTAGCATTGATACGGTAACGGTTAATGGTGAAATATGGGGTTATGATAATAATAATAATGTTTACAATATTCCCGAGATAACAATGGGAGAAACATATTCCGTCGGCATGAACGTCAGCTACGCAGTTGCGGATTCTGGCCTTTCTCAAGACACTTATGAAGAAGGGGTTTCTGCTGAAATACAACTCC
>JAOZRP010000438.1 GCA_029940125.1 bacterium | reverse complement strand
CGTCAATCCGCATAAGAAAAACATCCTGATACAATTTTACCAGCCCCCTAACCTTGATGAACTCGTAACAACTCTCAATGCAGATTTTAGATTAACTGTTTGATTTTATTGAATAAAACATTAAAAAGAGCTTGCTTTTTGCACCGTTTTGTGGTTTATTATATCAATGATTTCAACAACTTGATTGAAAAAGAGCCATGATCAGAATTGACGACCACAAAACCCCTTACATTCTCGACCCGTTTGGATATTTGGGGCCGAAACGCCGCAAGCAGATGGAAAGATCCTGGGCCGGTCTGTTCAGAAAATATATTTTAACGGAACTTCCCGTTGAAGTTCTGGCCAAGAAGTTTCCTTCACGTACGGGACATCCGACAAAAGAGATTTACGCCATGTTGGGTGCCTTGCTTATTCAGCAAATGTTTAACCTTACCGACGAGGAAACAGTTGAACAATTTTCTTTCAATATCATGTGGCATTATGCCCTCGATATTGTCGATACATCGGATGATAGTTCTTATGTCAGCCTGAAAACTCTCTGGAATATGCGGCAAATCGTTACGGTTGAGCATCTTCATGACATCATCTTCGACAAGGTAACAAAGAAACTTATCGATAGCCTCAAGGTTTCCACTGACAACCAGCGGCTGGACTCGATGCACATCGTTTCTAACATGCGTCACCTGGGACGTCTCGGCATTTTTGTTGAAACCATCAGGAAATTTCTTGCCAATCTCAAACGACACCATCGGCCGCTGCTCCTTGAACTTGATGACGAGCTGGTGGCCAGATATTTGGACCGTAAGCAGCGAAATGCTTTTTCCATGGTGAAGCCATCGGAATCGCGTCGTAAAATCAAGGAAGTGGCAGACGACCTTTTCCTGCTGGTTGAGTGGTTCAGTGGACATTATCAAGTTGCCGGAATGACCAGCTATCAGCAGATGCTGCGGGTTTTGCGGGAACAATGTCTGATCGAGGAGTCCCCGGACCATGAAAAGCAGGTAGTGGTCAGAGAAAACAAGGAGGTCTCATCTTCTTCACTGCAGAACCCATCCGATCCTGATGCCGGCTACGATGCCCACAAAGGTAAAGGTTATCAGGTGCAACTGGCGGAAACTTACAGCGAGACAAAAGATGAAGACGACCACCGTCCTTTGGCGCTGATCACCTATGCCGAGGCCGAACCAGCACATCACAGCGACGCACAGGCAGTCAAGCCGATGCTTGAAAAGCTTGCGGAGCAGGAACACAAACCGACACAACTGTTGGCCGATTCGCTGTATGGTTCCGATGACAACTGCACATTTGCCCAGGAAAACGGCACCGAATTGATAGCGCCAACCATGGGTACCCCAAAAGATGGTTTCAACACCTTCACTTTTGCCGATGACGGCAAAGTCATCACATGCCCGGCAGGCCATGCTCCGTGGCGGATTCACCATAACGCCAGGAAAGGACGGATAAGCGCCTGTTTTCAACACCAGTTATGCAGCACCTGTGAGCTACGGGATATCTGCCCAACCCAACACGCCAAAAAGGGGCGATATCTCCGGTATCGTCACAAAGATATCCGTTTACTACGACGGCGGGCATTCGAACAGACTGATACGTTCCACCAAAAATACCGCTTTCGCTCCGGTATTGAAGCGACCAACTCCGAGATGGATCGGAGAACCGGGATCAAGAACATCCGGTATCGTGGCCTGCTCAAAGTGAGTTATTGTACAAAATTGAAGGCTGCAGCATTGAATATATTGCGGGCTGCGGCATATCTGCGCCAAAAGAGGGAACACAATCCTGATTTTCAACCACAATGTGAGCCGATGTCCATGTTCTTATGTTTCAAAGAGCGGTTTTTTGGTCTGAAAAAGAAAATTTATGCCAGTTTAGCATCCCGACTGAATGATTTCAGCACTGGGACTGCGTTAGTGGTTTGAGAGTTGTTACAAGACCATCAAATAAGATGCCAGCCTGATTGCCTCGATCATGCTGGAGCAATCGGCACTATT
>JAOZRP010000437.1 GCA_029940125.1 bacterium | reverse complement strand
CCCGACAATTTCTTGTTTTTTATACCCCTCAAGGGGGTACTGAAAAGAGTGACAGTCTTTCAGGAGTAAGGTACTAACAGCTCAGCTTAGGCAACGACAAACGACACCTCAAAAACCGCGTTGCCCTTATTTCCCCATCCCTTAGTGATACATCACCTCGGCATCAGCTTCGATAAACTGCAGGAAGCGGTTTTTGGCCTCAGCCCCGCTCTGGCTGAACATGACCACCATGGTGGAAATCATCTTGATTTCCTCAACCCCCACGGCCGGGGTGTCCAGCAGAATTGCCTGGTCAATAATCTCTTCCAGGAGAGGGGCATTTACCAGGTCGAGACGATGCAGCTTCATCAGGTAGCCACGGGCCGGGTTGGTCAACAGACGCTTTTCCTCAGCGGTAAAAATACGTACATACCGGCCCAGTTCTTCGGCTTCCAACACCTCATCCCCCCCCTTGATTCCCTGGGAGAGATTGGCAATCCAGTTAAAGGCGGCTTCAATTTCACCAGGCTCGAAGCCCAAAGACATCAAATCCTCGACAATCTCCATCTCCTGATCGAAAACATCAATGTCTTCAATGATATACTGTGAAATAATACTGATAACCGCTAAAACCCGCTCGAACATTCACCGTCCTCCTGAAAACTGAAACCGGAAACAACCAACTATAACGAAACCATCACCATGCCATGTTCATTCCGCTTGCCAGCCGGAAAAAGTCCATTTCAGACAAACTTCGGATTCAATTGAAATTTACCGCTTGCCGTCCGCCAGACCACCCCGGCAAGTTCCATCTCCAGCAAAGTACTGCTGATCTGTTCATGGGACCAGCCGGAAACTTCCATCAACTGGTCGAGAGAATATTCCTCCGGCCCCATCCGGCCGATTAACTCCTCTTGCTCTGGAGAAACCGGCGGCAGCACTTGTACTTCATCATCTTTTTGCTGCCCCTTTGAGTCAGACGGCAGCAGCCGGGGCAGGGCGGAAAAAATATCATCGATGCTTTCCACCAGCTGGGCACCCTCTTTAATCAGCCAGTTGCTGCCCTTGCTGGCCGGGCTGCCGGGCAGACCGGGAACGGCAAAAACCTCGCGGCCCTGCTCCAGAGCACAGCGGGCGGTAATCAAAGACCCGCTCTGCAGTGTCGCCTCGACAACCACCACCCCTTCGGACAAACCGCTGATGATGCGGTTGCGGCGGGGAAAATTCTGCTTCTCCGGCCGGGTTCCCAGAGAGAACTCACTGAGTAGAAGGCCGGCAGCCGCTATTTCGTCGGCCAGACGGCGGTGGCGAGTCGGGTAACAGACATCCAGCCCGGAACCCCACACAGCAATGGTTTTCCCGCCGGCGGCAAGGCATCCTTCATGGGCGGCGCCGTCAATGCCCAAAGCCATGCCGCTGACCACGCCAATTCCATGCTGCGCCAGAGCCCCGGCCAAGTCAGAAGCAAAACGGCGGCCATGGACTGACGACTTTCGCGAGCCGACAATGGCAATTGCCGGCAGATCAAAAAGTTCCAGGTTTCCCTTTGCATACAATATCGGCGGCGGGTCGTAGATATTGAGCAACTTTTTCGGGTACCGCTCATCCGCCCGGGAAATAATCTGCACCCCCAGACGCTCAGCCTTTCTCCGTTCAGCAGCCACCCTTTTCCAATCAGCGAAAGAGGAAACTGCCGCCGCCAGCCCCTGACGCAAGCCATAACGGCCCGTCAGCTCCGCCGTTGAAAGTGCTAAGATTCGCTTTGGATCACCATACACCTGAAGTAGGCGGTTGATACTTTTCAGCCCCAACCCATCGATCATGGTCATCGCCAGCCAGTAGTCAAGCGCTTCCCGTACCATTCTCTTCTTGCCTGCCGGAGGCCTTCATTCATAAAAAAGTGAAAACCAACCCGGCGGTGATAAGACAACCGCTGCAAATGAGCCGTACTAAACAGAATGCTCCCGGTTAGTCAAGCTAATTTTTTATTAACTCAACTTTTCTGGATATCTGCCGAAATTAGCAACACTGGG
>JAOZRP010000436.1 GCA_029940125.1 bacterium | reverse complement strand
CAAAATATCCAGGAAATCATTGAAGCTGCCGATGTCATCATGGTGGCCCGCGGCGACATGGGGGTCGAAGTCGGCAACCACCTGGTACCAACCATCCAGAAGCAGATTATCAACCGCTGCAACATGCAGGGGACGCCGGTAATCACCGCCACCCAGATGCTCGAATCAATGGTTGAAAGTCCGACACCGACCAGGGCCGAAGCCAGCGACGTGGCCAACGCCATCTGGGACGGCACCGACGCTGTCATGCTCAGTGCTGAAACCGCTTCCGGCAAGTATCCGCTGGAAGCAGTCCAGATGATGGGAAAAATTATCAGCGAAGCGGAAAAAACCCCGAAAGAACGCCCCAGCCTGAGGAACCTTGACCTGACCCGGGTGGATGACGCCATCATGCTCGCCGCTTCCCTGCTGGCTGAAAAAATTGGCGCCAGGCGGATTCTGGCAGTCAGCGAATCCGGCAACTCCTGTTTAAAAATCACCCAGTATCGACCCCGGATCTCCATTCTCGGGATTTCCCACCGCCTGGAAATCGTCCGGAAAATGTGCCTGTACTGGGGCGTAAGCCCTTTCTTCCTCAAGGATTACCACCAGGATCACCCCGACCTGGAAGGCTACGTCATCAACGAAGTCCGGGAACGCTGCCAGCTGCATGACGGCGATAAAATCGTCATCACCCGGGGCAGCGGCAGATTTTTTGCCAGCGGCAGCGCCAATTCCGTCCGGGTGGAAACCATTGGCCTGGACCCGGCAAAATAAAGGGGGAAAGCAAGAAGCAGGGAGTCATCACCTTTACTTAACGTCCGGGATAGTGTATGAGTGCAGGTCTGAAAAAACTACTATCCGGAAAGAACAACATGACATGACCATCGAGTCTAGCGAAGAAGAACAGCAGCAGGCGCTGCCCGACCGGGTGCGTGAAATCCAGGTAAACGGCAAAACCATCTACCTGCTGGGAACCGCCCATGTTTCCCGGGAAAGCGTCCAGGACGTTGAAACCACCATCCGGCTGATCAAGCCGGACGCGGTCTGCGTCGAACTGTGCCCGGCCCGCTACCAGGCCCTGAACCGCCGGGACGCCTGGAAGCAGATGGATATCGTCAAGATTGTCAGGGAGAAAAAAGCCCTGTTTTTGCTGGCCCAACTGGTCATGACCTCTTTCTACCGCAAGATCGGCGACCAGCTGGGGGTGCAGCCCGGGGCGGAGATGATTGCCGGCTACCGACTGGCCGAGGAAATTGGCGCCGAGCTGGTGCTGGCCGACCGCAGCATCGAAATTACCCTGAAGCGGGTCTGGGGATACCTGAATTTCTGGAACAAGTTGAAAATGGCCGGGCATCTCCTGTTCAGCCTTTTAAGTTCCGAGGAAATCGAGGCGGAGCTGATTGAAGAAATGAAGGAGCAGGACCAGCTCGATCACATTCTCGACTCTCTAGGGGAATCTTTCCCCGAAGTCAAGAAGCGCCTGATTGACGAGCGGGACATCTACCTGGCCCAGAAAATCCGGGAAGCGCCCGGACAAACCGTGGTTGCCGTGGTCGGGGCCGGCCACGTGTCAGGCATCATGAACTATATCCAAGAAGATCACGACCTGGAGGAGATCACCAGCCTGCCGCCGAAGTCATGGGTTCCCCAGGCATTGAAATGGGTTATCCCGGGGTTGATCGTTGCCATGCTGGTCGGCGGTTTTTTCAAGGGCGGCAGCCAGTTCACCCTGCATTCCCTCTATATCTGGGTGTTGGTCAACGGGCTGCTGGCCGGGCTGGGAGCGGCCCTGGCCCTGGCCCATCCCCTGACCATTCTTTCGTCAATCCTGGCCGCCCCGCTCACCAGCCTGAATCCGCTGGTGGCCGCCGGCTGGGTTTCGGGACTGGTGCAGGCCTACGTTAAAAAACCGACGGTGGCTGACCTTGAGGACCTCCCCAATGCCATTTCCACGGTCAAGGGCTTCTGGCTCAATCCGGCCTGCCGCATCCTGCTGGTGGTTGTGCTCGCCAACCTGGGCAGCTCCATCGG
>JAOZRP010000435.1 GCA_029940125.1 bacterium | reverse complement strand
AGATTTATACCATCAACCTGGCAAACAATGATTTGCAGCGGGTCACCCGATCCGGCAACTACAATGTCCATCCCAACTGGTCGGAGATCAACAACAAAATCGTTTTCGCTTCCATTATCGACGGCAGCTTCCAGGTCTGCACCATCAACCCGGACGGCAGCGGCCTGCAGCAGCTTACCTTTCTCAAGGGCGACAATGAGGACCCGACCTGGTCACCCAACGGCCAGCACATAGTTTTCACCTCTTCCGCTACCGGCATCAAGCAGTTGATGGTTATGAACCTTCATGGTCGGGACATCACGCCCCTGACCCGGGGAAAATTGGAAAAGAAAAGCCCCTCATGGTCGGAAAATCAATAAAACATGATTTTTATTTTTGCGAATTCCGGCTTATCACTTGATTTTTTAAAAAAAAGACGTTATTGATAATTGAATGATTTTGTCAATATAACAATTAATTTATTCACATTGCTCAGAAAGGAGAACGCACGATTATGAAACACATGAAAATGGTAATGGTGCTCGTTTTGTTGGCCAGTGTTGCGATCATGTTTTCCGCTTGCGCCACCTGTAAAACCAAAAAGGTGACAGAGGAAAAACAAGTAAGCCAGCCGGCGCCTGCCCCGGTACCCGCCCCGGCACCGGCAAAAGTTGAAGAAGCGCCCCTGCCGGTTCCGGTGCTGGCTGTGGGAGATAAGCTGGGTCCCATTTATTTTGATTTTGACAAGTACGAACTCAAAGACCTTGCCCGGGATCAGCTTACCAAAAACGCCCAATGGATGAAGGACAATCCGGGAGCAGTTATCCGCATAGAAGGAAACTGTGACGAAAGGGGCTCCAATGAGTACAACCTTGCCCTGGGAGAAAGGCGGGCGGCCAGCGCTAAAAAATACCTGGTCTACCAGGGGATATCCCCCAACCGGCTGGAAACCATCAGCTACGGCGAGGAAAAACCGGTTTGCGGCGGCCATTATGAAGGCTGCTGGTGGAAAAACCGCCGTGATGATTTCGTCATTGTTGAGAAATAAACTTTTGACGGGTAGAACGGCCGAAAATTCCAAGGGGTAGCATGAACATCCGTTGTCACTATCTTTTCCTGGTGTTGCTGCTGGTTGTTGTTTCAGGAACCGGGTGCGTCAATGACCAGTATTACGTTCAGCTTGACGACAGCGTCCGCAACCTGCAGCGGCGGGTTGATGAGATTGAATCAAGACAGGCGGAATTTCAGCGCAAGTCTGGCACTAAATTGCAAAAGCTGAATGCCGATACCAACGTCAGGCTCGACAGCCTGGAAACGGAAGTTCAAATCCTTAATGCCAACCTGGAAGAAAGCGGCCGCGTACCGCGGGAACTTCCCGCGGTGGAAACCAAAGATGTCCAGTTGATGTATGAACGCATCGACGCCCGGTTGAAAAAGCTGGAAAGTACGGTACAACAATTACAGCAGCAGGCCGGAGGTGGGCCTGCTGCTGTAATGACAACCTCCACGACCAAGAAAACGGCTGCTTCACCGGCAGCTTCCTCCACAACCGCGGCGAAAAAAGCCGCTTCGCCCCCGGCAGCCACGGCCGGAGCCCGGGAAAAAGCATTCTATGATGATGCTTACGCGGTTTTTAAACGCGGCGACTACGCCGCGGCCCGGAAAAAATTCAAGAAATTTCTGACCGCCTTTCCCAAAAGCACCTTTCGCGTCAACGCGCTCTTCTGGATTGCTGAATGTTCTTACAAGGAAAAGCAATATGAAGAAGCTATCATTAAGTATGATGAGATTATCACCAAATATCCCCACAATCCCAAAGTAGCCAGCGCCTTGCTGAAACAGGGATTTTCCTTCCTGATGCTTGGGGATAAAACCGACGGGAAAATTATCCTGGAAAAGGTCATTGCTGAACATCCGGATTCCGCTCAAGCTGAAATTGCCCGACGCAAACTGAAAGTCCTGGATAAAAAATAGTTCTGTCGATGACCTCCCCCTTTCTGGCCGGTCTTTTTCTGCTGTAATCATTCAATCAATTC
>JAOZRP010000105.1 GCA_029940125.1 bacterium | reverse complement strand
TCCTGGCAGCAAGTTGGATTTTCTTGTTTTTCAAAAATTTATTCTTCCCCGGTTTCCTTACTCTTAGCCTTGGCCACGGTCACCAGAGCCGGTCGCAAGAGCCGCCCCTGGTACAAATAGCCTTTCTGGTGCTCGGCAATGATGGTATTGGGTTCATGGTCAGCAACTTCCTGGTGCATCATTGCTTCGTGAAAGTTGGGGTCAAACTTCTCCCCCTGACAGGTCAGGCAGGTAACCCCCATTTTTTCAAAAATGGAGGAAAACTGCTCAAGAATCATGTTGACCCCGTCAATGATTGCCCGGGGATTGTCCGCCCCTTCGCCATGTTCCAGGGCCCGCTCGAGGTTGTCCTTGATCGGCAGGATTTCCCGGATGAACTCTTCCTTGGCGTAGCGGGAAAATTCCTCTTTCTCCCGGGTGATTCGCTTGCGAAAATTTTCCCCGTCCGCCTGCAGGCGCAAAATTTTTTCCTGCAGGGCCTCTTTTTCCCCCCGCAATTTTTCCAAGGCTTCCTGCAACTCTTTATTCTCGCGCATCAGCTCCTTTACTTTCATTTCCTGATCCGTATGCTGATTTGCAGCATTTTTGGACCCTTTCTCCTGCTGTTTTTTAACTTTATCAGAAGGATTTTTTGTCTGCTGCTTTGCCATATCCTCACCTGCACACGCACCTTCGGAGGCTTTGCCAACCCCCTTTACTGGAATCATTACCATTAAAAATCATGCCTTTCTCATGCTTTATCATTTCAGATTTCAGCCCCCGAGTGGTCGCGGTTTCCCCTATCCAGGTACTGACATGACCGCCGAAAACTGATTTGGGAACCGAATCTCGGATGGGCGGTCGGCTTTTAGTTTTCAGCGCAACCAAATTATTTTTTTAATCTGCCACTGAAAGCTGATCGCTGACCACGTTCATCAGCAGATGAAGCTTTCCGAAGGAACCCCGGCCAACCGCTCTGCCGGCCCAGCTCAAGTCTCCATCAACTGGTTGATAATGTCCGCCGTGCAGCGCACCAGGGGAATAATGCGGGAATATTCCATTCTGGTGGGACCGATAATCCCGATTTTCCCCATCGGCTGTCCTTCCCGGCCGTACCCCGCCATCACCACGGAACAAAAATTCATTTCTTCACATTGATTTTCGCTGCCGATAATGACCTGAAGCTGCTCCCCTTTCTGCGCTTCATCAAGCAGCTTGATCATGATATTTTTTTCTTCAAAGGCGTGAAACAGCTGTTTCATCCGCTCAAAATCAGCAAACTCGGGATGCTCCAGGATGTTCAGTTTGCCGTTGATCATAATCTCGGAGTCATCATCCGCCTGTTGATCAAACATTTTCCGACTCAGCTGAACGACCTGGGACATCATGTTGTCATAGGCATTCTTATCCGCTTCCATTTGGGTGAAAATTTTGCGCTTCACTCCTTCCAGGGTCAAGCCGTCCACCATCTGGTTGAGAAAATTGGAAAAACGGTTCAAATCATCCTGAGCGAAAGCGGTATCCACTTCGAAAAGAACATTCTGAACCGACCCGGCGTCGGAAACCAGAATGGCCATGATCTGGTGATCGTTCAGCCTCACAAAACGGATATGCTTCAACCGGGTCTGGTTGAAATGCGGCAGACTGACGACGCTGACATAAGGCACCAGCCGGGACAGGACCATAATGCCCTCTTTCAGCATCTCTTCCATGTTTCCCCGGTGAGCACCACAGGCCTTTCTGATGTTCTCCTGCACTGTTTGCGGCAGTTCCGGCAGCTCCTGCAGTTCCATCAAATGATCAACGTAATAGCGAAAGCCCTTATCCGTGGGGATTCTGCCGGCGGAGGTATGCGGTTGGCACAACAGGCCCAAATCCTCCAGATCCGCCATGACGTTGCGAATCGTTGCCGGACTGAGTTGAAAAGCCGCATTCCGGGAAAGCGTCCGTGAACCTACCGGCTCCGCCGAATGGACATAGTTCAAGACTATGGCATTCAGGATGCGTTCATATCGTTCCGACAGATTTTCCATGCGATTTCCCTCCCCCCGATTAGCACTCATCGGCATAGAGCGCCAACACTGCTAAAATAGCAACGCCTATTTTATTTGTCAAGGTCATTACTGCCCGCCTTACCATTCCATCTCCCTGCGGGAGCGGACCCGCGGCTCAGACTCCCCATATTTGCGGAGGGCCACAAAAAAAGCGGGGAGAACCCCGCTTCCCAGAGAAATTCGCTTTACCATCCCGAACCAATCAGGTTTGATATTTAAAGGACAGCTTCACTTTGGCCCGATAGGCAACCACTTCCCCTCCTTCAATCTTCACATCAAGCTCGGAAACTTCCGCCACCCGCAGATCATGCAGGCTTCCCTTAGCTTTCTGTACCACGTTCTTAACCGCGTCCTCCCAGGACAAAGGGCTGGTACCTACCAATTCAACTATCTTGTAGACGCTCTCTTCCATAGTTCCCCCTCCTTTGCTGCCCGGCGAACCGAAAGCACTTGCCTTCCGACCGCCAGTCGTTTCCATCTGCAAACCTTAAAGATCGACCCATTTCGACGCTGCTGTCTTCAACACCTCCTTTCCGCCGCCGGCATTACCACCTTGTTTCCATCCGGAAACGGCAATTCCCAGATGACTTTACCTTGTTCAATAAAGCAAAACACATGGAAGACCGCTTGTCAAGATTGAATATCTCAGTTTTCAGCTCAGAAAAGCCGGGGATCCTCGGACATCATCGAAGACTCGCTTCCTGGCGGTGATTCAGGCTCCTCCTCTCCTTCCAGCTGCCGGTCAAGAAGGAAGTAGCGTTCAAACATCTGGTTGTACTTGCTCCAGGCGGCACCACTTTCCCCCTGCTGGCGACAAAAAACGGCAATGGCGTTCACTTTGGCATCCAAATCGTCCAGGTAGTGAAGCACCAGGGCTTCGGGAATTTTGGGCCGCCTCGGGGAACCCCACTGGTATTCACCATGGTGACTGAGAAGCAGGTGTTCAAGCAATTCCAGTAGCGCGGGAGGAAATCCGGCAATTCTGGCCGCTTTTTCCCGAACCATTTCAACCCCGATGACAATATGGCCCAGCAGCCGCCCGCGGGTGGTATAGTCAAAAGATTTTTCATAACCCAGCTCTTCAACCTTGCCAATGTCGTGGAGCAGGGCGCCGGCAGTCAGCAAATCCCGGTCCAGCTCCGGATACAGGGGAGCAACCTGCCCCACCAGCTGGACGACGCCGACGGTATGTTCCAACAGCCCCCCCAGCCAGGCATGATGCATGGACTTGGCCGCCGGAGCCAGCTCAAAACGGGCCTGAAAATCTTTATCCCGGAGGAAAAAATCCTTCAGCAGGCGGGACAGCCATTTGTTCTGCACTCCTTCCACCGCCTTGCGCAGCGCCAGCTTCAGGTTGCCGATATTTTTCTCCGTCTGGGGCAAAAAATCATGGGGATCCACTTCCCCCTGGAAAACTTCGAGCTGAAAGATGTTCAACTGCAGCATTCCCTGGTAGGACACCACCCGCCCTTTAATCAGCACATAATCATTTTCCTGGAACCGCTGGGCGTACATCTCGGCGTTGTCCCAGATATGGGCATTCATCTCCGCGGTTTTATCCCTGACTTTCAGGGCAATATACTCCTTTTCCTTGCGGGAGCGGGCCAGCGTCTTGCGCACCACCAGCACTACGGTTTTGACGTTTTCATGCTCCTGCAGATCACCAAGATACTGTTTCACCAGCTTTCCCCCATTGCAAAAAATTTCCCTCCGGAAACCAGCGGTGCCCGGTATGCTTTTTGCGCGGCATTCAACGCCGGCAGGTTTTCAACCGGACGGCACTGTCCGGAAGCAGATGCGGCAAGACGGGCCGTGAGCCTTCAACGCTTGCTCCCAGCCGCGGCAAAATGATCGTAGCCACGCAGGTCGTCAGCCGCCATCCTGCCCCCCCCGGGCATGACCAGCTGAATGCCGCCACCCCTGACCACGCTGCCGATGCAACTGATCCTGACCCCGGCGGCCTCGGCAATTCCGGCTGCTTCAGCTTCCCGCCCCGAGGGAACGGTAAACAGCAGTTCATAATCTTCACCCCCGGTCAACGCCGGCAGATACCCTTCCAGATCATCAAAAGACTGCATTTTCCGGTAGGCCGGAGACAAGGGCAGCTGTTCGAGAAAAATCTCAGCTCCCCGGCCGTCGGCAGCCAGCAGGTGACGCAGATCCCCCAGCAGGCCGTCACTGACATCCAGCATGGAAGACGCCAGGTGCGCTTCGGCCAGCCGCCTGGCCAGCTGCAGCCGGGGCCGGGGTCGGCAGTGGCGGTTGATGAGAAAAGATTCCGGCTCGCTTCTTTCGCTCTCCGGCTTTTGACCCTGCCGCAGCAGCCGCAGGCCCAGGGCGCTATCACCCACGGTACCGGAAACATAGAGCCGGTCGCCCGGCTGCCCGCCTTTTCGGTAAACAACATCAGCGGCTGCGCTGCGTCCATGCATGGTGACGGCAATGACCATCTTGTCGGCGGCCACCGTATCACCACCCAGCAGCTGAACGTCAAAGCTGCCGGCAGCATCCACCATGGCCGCCATGAAAGCGGTAAACCAGCTCAGGGAAAGGGAAGGGGGAAGGGCCAGAGAAAGAAAACAGCAGGTAGGAATCCCGCCCATGGCTGCGATGTCGCTGAGATTGACCGCCAGGGACTTATAGCCGAGATCCGCCGCTGACATGAATGAACGATCGAAGTGAACGCCCTCAACCAGCATATCGGTGGTAACCAGCAGCACCTGCCCGTCAGCCTGGCGGATAACCGCGGCATCGTCGCCAAGGCCCATGGTCGCCGGCTCACGGACCGGCGGCAGCAGTTTTCTGATGCGTTCAATCAGGGAGAATTCACCATCGGCACCAACCACTGGTTCTTTTTCAACCATGAAGAACTATCACTTTTCCGGCTGCCGGGCTGATTTGTCCGGCCGCCGGGTCAAAGCCCTTTGCAGCACTTCATCGGCATGTTCAACCGGCACCAGGGAAACTTTTTTCTGGATATTCTTGGGAATGTCAACCAGGTCCTTGCGGTTCGCGTCTGGAAAAATCACCGTCGTCGCCCCATAGCGCACCGCGGCCAATACTTTTTCTTTCAATCCCCCGATGGGCATCACCCGCCCGGTCAGGGTTACCTCCCCGGTCATCGCCACCGTGCGATAGACGGGAATGCCGGTCAACGCCGACAGCAGCGAGGTCAGCATGGTAATGCCGGCAGACGGACCGTCTTTGGGCGTCGCCCCGGCCGGCACGTGAATGTGGATGTCGTTTTCCTTGAAAATCGAGGCATCCAGACCAAACTCAGTCGTCCGTGAACGAATGTAGCTGAGCGCCGCCTGGGCCGACTCCTTCATGACATCCCCCAGCTGGCCGGTAAGCACCAGGTTTCCCTTGCCCGGCATCACCGTGGTTTCCACCTGGAGAACGACGCCGCCATAGGGAGTCCAGGCCAGGCCGGTAGCAACGCCCACCTGGTTTTCCTTCAGGTTTTCCTCCGGCAGGTACTGCGGCGGCCCCAGGAATTTATGGACGTTTTTGGCCGTCACCCTGACCACCCCGGTCTTTCCGTCGGTAGCAATGCGGCAGGCTATCTTGCGGCAGACGCTGCCGATCTCCCGTTCGAGATTGCGGACCCCTGATTCCCGGGTATAGCGGGAAATAATCTGCAGGATGCCCTGGTCGGACAAAAGCAGGTTCTTCTCGCTGATCCCGTTTTCCTCCAGCTGTCGGGGCAGAAGATACTGGCGGGCGATGTGCAGCTTTTCTTCATCCGTATACCCTGACAACTCAATAATCTCCATCCGGTCGCGCAGGGCGGCCGGGATGGGATCCAGCATGTTGGCGGTGGTGATAAACATGACGTTGGACAGGTCAAAGGCAACATTGAGATAATGGTCGCTGAATTCGGAATTCTGCTCCGGATCCAGTACTTCCAGCAGCGCCGAGGAAGGGTCGCCGCGAAAATCCGAGCCGATCTTGTCAATCTCATCCATCATGAAGACGGGATTCTTCGTCCCCGCCTGCTTGATACCCTGGATAATGCGGCCGGGAAGCGCCCCGATATACGTCCGTCGGTGGCCGCGGATCTCGGCCTCGTCCTTCATGCCTCCCAAGGAAAGGCGAAAAAACTTGCGCCCCAGGGCCCGGGCGATGGATTTGCCCAGCGAGGTTTTCCCCACCCCGGGGGGACCGACAAAACACAGGATTGGCCCCTTCAGCTTGTTTTTCAGCTTGCAGACCGCCAGGTATTCGATAATGCGATCCTTGATCTTGTCCAGGCCGTAGTGGTCCTCGTCCAGGATCTTCCGGGCCTGCTTGAGGTCCAGGCTGTCGCGGGTTTTCTTGTTCCAGGGCAGGTCAATCATCCAGTCCAGGTAGGTCCTGATGATGTTGGCTTCGGCGGCGTCAGGGTGCATCCGCTCCAGGCGTTCCAGTTGCTTGAGGCTTTCCTTGTTGGCCTGTTTCGGCATCTTGCACTTGGCAATCTTCTTGCGCAGTTCGTCAATCTCCTGGGTGCGCTCATCCAGATCGCCCAACTCGGAACGGATGGCCTTCATCTGTTCTTTCAGGAAGTATTCCCGCTGGGTTTTGGTCATCTCATCCTTGGCCTGGCTCTGGATTTTCACCTGCATTTCCAGCACTTGGATTTCCTTGGCCAGGATTTCATTGATATGCACCAGCCGGTCCCGGGGATCAAAGGTTTCCATGAATTCCTGGGCAACATCAACCTTCAAACCCAGGTTGGAGACGATCAGGTCGGCCAGCCGGCCGGGATCATTGATGTTTTCCAGCACTACGGCCACTTCGGGGGAGATTGACTTGCCCAGGGAAATGATCTTTTCCAGCCGCTCCTTGACCGTGCGAATCATGGCTTCCGTTTCCAGGTCGGTTTCCACCAGGGCAGGCTCGTCAATTTTCTCCACCTCAACCATGAACAGGGGATCATGGCTGTGATAGCCTTTGATCCGCCCCTTTGCCAAACCCTGCACCAGAATCTTTACCCTGCCGTCAGGAAGTTTCAACATCCTCATGATCATTGAAATGGTACCCACCTGGTAGATGTCGTCGGGGCTGGGATTTTCTTCGGCCATGTTTTTCTGGGTCGCCAGAAAGATGAGCCGGTCACCGTTCAGCGCCTCGTCCACCGCCCTGATCGATGACTCGCGGCCGACAAAAAGCGGCATAATCATGAAGGGGAAGATAACCACGTCCCGGATGGGAAGCAGGGGCAGTTCACTGGGAATCACCAGGTCTCCGTCCTCTTCCTCTTCACGTTCCACCGGAACATCAGCCGATGATTCTTCTTCAAGCGGAGCATTATCCTGGTGCTGCTTTTCAATTTTGTTGTTTTCTTTTTCGCTCACGCGCTATCCTCCTGACAAAAGATACGGTTATGTTTACCTGCATCCGTACCTGATAAATCTCTCGTGGACTTG
>JAOZRP010000104.1 GCA_029940125.1 bacterium | reverse complement strand
CGTCAACAAAATGGCAGCCAATGATTGAGCATCATCATCGCTAGAACAATCAAACTCGCGTACTGCAATACTCGAAAAATAGACGTTCCTCGCTTGATCTGCCAGGCAAAAAAGGCGATGCTGCCGGCGGCAAGCAGGGAAAAAGCTTTCAGCCAGACCGAGCCGGCCACGGCCGGAAACAGGGTCCTGATCAGAAACGGGACGCAAAAGGCCAGGATGCCGGTGGTCAGGTAGTTGATGATCATTTTTACTTTTGGCAGCTGCCAGTGGTGAATGGTATTCACCACCTCCAGGCCATGCTGGACCCCCTGGATATAGATCAGGTAGCGGATTCCCAGGTGAAAAATATTGTAGCCCAGCAGCAGGGCCACGGGAGCCCAGAAGCCGCCGCCGAAATAATAGATCAATACCGCCAGGGACGCCATGGCCGGTTTGACGCCGTTCCAGAAAAAAGCGTCGCCCACGGCGCCGTAGAGAGAATTCAGGTTCTTGGCCAGCAGCAGGCTGTATTCACCCTGCCCGTTTTTTTCCAGGTTGACATGTATGCCCAGCACCGCCGCGGCCATGATCGGATTGGTGTTGAAAAAAGACAGGTAATCCTTAACCTTTTTTACCAGCAGGGTCTGGTCGTTTCCATACAGCTGTTCCAGCAGGGGATAGATGGCGTAGGCCAGGCCCATGTTCTGCATCCGGCTGAAATTCCAGGAAGCCTGCCAGCAGAGGCTGCGTAAAAAAATACGTTGCTCAAGAGAGAGGCGAAAATTCATGGTCAGTCAGAAAATTCCTCTGTTAAGAAGTTGCCGCATTCAGCCGCTGCGTCACGGCTGCACCAGGAAGCTGAAGCTCAAGGCCAGCAGAATGAAAAGGGCCAGGATGTTCTTCCTATGGATGCCTGACAATACGGTGGCAATGCCAACCAGGGGAAAAACGATTAACAGGCCGCTCATGATCTTCCGGAAGCTTTCCGGTACCAGCGCGTAGCAACATGGCATCGCCAGCAGCAGCAGCAGGCTGACGCCCAGGATGGTGACAAAGTTGCAGGTCAGAAAATGCAGCAAGCCCTTTAAATGCAGGGAAACTGCCCGGCCGGGGCTGCCCCGCAGCAGTCTGGTTTCCATGTCAACAAAAATTCTTTCATTGTAGCGGCGCGCCAGGGCGTCTATTTTCCGTCCCTGGGCGGCCAGGGGCGTCATGACGGCAAGCACCATGAAGGTCAGCGAGCCGATGTCGGTAAGCTTGCTGATCTTCATGGTTCCCATCAAGGTGGTGACGACGCCGCTGGCGATAACGGCGCAAAGGGTGTCGTCGCTGGGAATGGTCGCCCCGACCGGCAGTTCATTGATCCAGAGCAGTTCGATCAATGCCCCGATAAACAGTCCAACCGTGGCATTGCCGCAGGTCAGGCCGATGAGAGGGGCCGTGATTATCGGCCTGGAAAGCATCAGCTGTCCCCAGGCGGTGCGGTCCAGGCTCAGCAGGGCCCCGACGGCGGCAATCTTCACAGCGGCGATAAAAAAGAGGGCGGCATCCATGTTGCGTCAGCGGTTGTCCGTGTTTTTGCTAATCATTGGTTATGACTGGGCAAATTTCTTATTGATCAAGGGAAAAATATCCTGGGGAGGAATGCGCGGCACCGGCTGTACAAAAATAGAAATGCCTTGCCGATTCATCTCTTCCAGCAGCGAAACTTCCTGTCGATTAAGGGAAATGGAAGCGGATATCTGCGTTTTCCCGTTTTGATAGTGAACGTTTCCCAGGTTCAGGCGGTTGCATGGCAGCCCCAGCTTTATTGCCCGGTCAGCGGCTTCAATGGATGCCAGCAGCATCATGCTGCGCGGGGACGCTCCCGGCTGCGCAAAGTCATCTTTCACATACCTGACGGCATCGTCGATCGTTTTAATAATGACCTGCACCTGGGGCGGGGCCGACATGGCCATTATTTTTCTTTTGAAAGGATTGTTGCAGACCTCGTCGTCCGCCACGATGATCTGGTTGATGTTGAGATACGGCACCCAGGTTTCCACAATCTGGCCGTGAATCAGGCGATCGTCAACACGTACAAGCAGCGTACTCATTGTTCCAGAAACTCGATGGCCGAGAAAATATTTTTGCGGCCGTATTCAGTAATATAGTTTGTCAGTTCATGGAGGCTTTGCTTCTGCCGCTCCGCCGCCAGCTTCAGGATCATCGGCAGGTTGACCCCTGAGATTATTTCCACTTTTTCCGGTTCGAAGAAGGAAAGACTGATGTTGGACGGCGTGCCGCCGAACATGTCGGTGAGGATCATCACCTCAAGGCCGTTTTTTTTCATCTTGTTAATGGCCGCGGCCAGCTTTTTTTTCACTTTTTCCACGTCATCCTGCTGAGAAATGCTGAAGCTCTCAATCTCAGGCAGCGGACCGACAATTTGCTCCGCCGTTTCTTTCAGGTGTTGCGCCAGGGAGTGGTGGGTGACAATAATGATGCCGATCATGTTCCAGAGGCTCCTTTCCCCAGGGGAATGTCCCGGTGGACCAGTTGAACCTGACACCCGTCGGCTTTCAGCTTTTCCTGCAGCAGACAGCTGATGCTGACAGAGCGATGTTGACCGCCGGTGCAGCCGATGGCAATGGAAAGATAGGTCTTTCCTTCTGCCTGGTATTGGGGAATTAAAAAATGCAGCAGATTAACGAAATGTTTCATGAATGTCCGGCTGGGCTCCTGTTGGGAGACAAATTCCCGCACCTCGCGGTCAAGGCCGGTTTTATCGCGCATCCCGGGGATGAAATATGGGTTGGGCAGAAACCTGACGTCCATGACGATGTCCGCTTCCGGTGGAATGCCGTTGCGGAAGCCGAATGAAATAATGGAAATGGAGAGCTTTTCGGGACCCGATTCCGGGGCAACCAGCTTGGTGATCTGCTGCTTCAGCTGGTGTACGGTCAAATTGCTGCTGTCAACAATGTGGCTGGCCAGGGCCCGAACCGGCTGCAGCAACCGGCGTTCCTCGGCGATGCCCTTCACGATGGAGGTCGCGGTTGCCAGCGGGTGCTTTCTCCTGGTTTCGCTGAATCGTTTGATCAGGGTTCCATCCCGGGCCTCAAGGAAAATGAGCTTTATCCGGCGGTTTTTCTGCTGCAGGGCGGGAAATAGCTGGGGAAAAAGAGCGGGGAATTCCCTTTCCCTGATGTCCATGACCAGGGCGATGCCCCGTCTGGTCGGGGAGAAGGTTCCAGACAACTCCAGGAATTTTGTCAGGAAGGCAAGGGGCAGATTGTCAATGCAGAAGTAGCCCAGATCTTCCAGCACGTTCAAGGCACTGCTTTTGCCGGCCCCCGAGAGGCCGGTCAGAATGATAACCGTGGGAACCTGGGCAAGGGTCTGGTTCATGGCAGTTGCGGTTCCAGCTTTTTGCTGAGTTGTTCCAGAAGCTCCCGGCCGGGCGACTTGCCCATTTTAGTCAGCATGTGGTTGCGGGCGGCAATTTCAATGATGGTAACCAGGTTGCGCCCGGGGCTGACCGGCAGAATCTGCAGCGGCAGGTATACTCCCAGCAGGGTGTGAGTTTTCTGCTCCAGGTTGAGCCGGTCGCGGTTGTCATATTGTTTCCAGGGTACCATTTTAATGACCAGGTCAATGCGCTTCTGGGCGCGAATGGCGGTGACCCCGAAGATGTCTTCGATATTGATCAGCCCCAATCCCCTGATTTCCATGTGGTAATGTGCCGGCAGGTGGGCGGATCCCACCAGGGTCATGGGGGGGATATGGTGGACATGGATGATGTCGTCCGCTACCAGCCGGTGTCCCCGGTGTATGAGATCCAGGGCGCATTCGCTTTTACCAATGCCGCTTTCTCCGATCAGCAGGGTGCCGACCCCGAAAACATCGATCAACACCCCGTGGACCGTGGTTGTCGGGGAGAGATAGTCTTCCAGAAAACGGTTGACCCTGACAATGAACGTCGAGGTTTTATGCTGGGTCCGGAGCAGGGGGATATGGTGCGTGTTGCTCTGTTTCAGGAGGATGGGATGGGGTTCAAGGCCGGTGGTGATAATAAAACAGGCGATGTCATGTTGACAGAGCTTTGCGGTGATCTCGGCGCAGCGGGCGTCATCCAGGGAGTTCAGGTAGTCGGTTTCGGTTTTGCCAATCAGCTGGATGCGTTCCCGGTCAAGATATTTGGTGAAGCCGGCAAAAGCCAGTCCGTGTTTTTGCACCCGGTAGTGTGAGATGCTCCGGTTGTATTCCGCTTCCGGATTGAGTGGAACAAGCTGCAGGTCATAACTTTCTTCATTGTCCAGCAATTGGCTGACGGTTATTTTCTTCATTCTTCATCTGTTGCCGTTGACCGCCGGTTCATGGAAGGATACCTTATACTTGGTCGTCTTTTTCTTGGATTATCTGGAACAGCTGAGCCGCATCTTCCGCTTCATCCAACCGTTGGCGAAACTCGGCATCTTTAAGCATCCGGGATATCTTGGCCAGGGCTTTGAGATGGAGACCGGCGGAATCCTCCGGTGCCAGAAGCAGAAAGAAAAACTTTACCGGTTGATTGTCAATGGCGTCAAAATCAACGCCTTCGCGACTGCGGGCAAAGGCAGCGATCAAGGTGTTGATTTTCTTTGTCTTCCCGTGGGGGATGGCGATGCCGCCGCCGATGCCGGTACTGCCCAGCTCTTCCCGCTCCTTGAGAATGGTAAAAACCTCATCGGCTGAGATTTTGGGAAATTTTTTGCTGACGCATTCGGAAAACTTCCTTAAAATTGTTTCCTTGTCGGAGCAGGCAAGCTCACTGATGATCAGTGATTCGTCCAGGTAATCAACTATCTTCATTTTGTGTATCCAATCGAGACAACATGGTTTCCTGCCGGCCATGGTGATGAAAAGAACGACGCAGCCCGCCGGCAAATGGATTGCAAGTGATCACAGAAGGTCAGTTGATGTTTCAGGTGGTGGGCTCAATCAGGCCGTAATTGCCATCCTTCCGCCGGTAAATGACATTGACTTCATTGCTGGTGTCATTGCGGAAGACCAGGAAGTCATTGTCGATCAGATTCATCTGCATGATTGCTTCGTCAATATCCATCGGCTTGATGGAAAAGTTGGTGCTTTTGATGACCTGGGGGGAGGTTTCCGCCTGGTCGTGGTCAACGGCCACCACGTTCATTTTGACCCGCATTTTTTCCTCGGCGCTGCTGGCGCCCCGCTTGTCTTTCAGCCGATCCTTGTAGCGGCGCACCTGCCGTTCTATCTTGTCCATGACCATGTCAATGGCGGCGTACATATCCTCGGTTTCCTCCTGGCCCTTGACCACAAAGCCATTGATGGTGAAGCTGACTTCCGCTATATGTCTGAATTTTTCCACCGAGAGGACCACGTGAATCTCAATCGGGGCGTCAATGTACTTTTTGATTTTTGAAACTTTATCAATGGCATACTGCTTCAATGCTTCCGTTGTTTCCATATGCCTGAAGGTAACGTTAATATTCATGCTTTTCCCCCTGTTTCAGGAATTTTTGCTGTCCAATGACGAAATTGTCCGGAAAAAATTGCAGGAAACACTAACAGACCTGCGTTTCTGTGTCAATTATAATTACCCCGTCAATTTTAAATCAGCTTTTTCCGCCGGCTGGATGAAAGAATCCCCAGCATGTCACGGTATTTGGCCACGGTCCGCCTGGCAATGGTAATGCCATGTTCTTCCTGGAGCATTTTTACGATTGTCTTGTCGCTGACCGGTTTGCTTGGTGATTCATTGGCGATGATCTCGATGATTTTTTGCTTGACGCTTTCAGAGGCGATGTCGTTGTCACCCCGGCTGATGCTGCTGTTGAAGAAATATTTCAGTTCAAAAATGCCGTGGGGAGTTTGGACGTATTTGTTCTGGGTTACCCGGCTGACGGTTGATTCATGCATGCCGATGTCATCGGCGACATCCCTGAGAATCAATGGGTGCAGGTGATGAACCCCCTTATTGAAAAAATCCTGCTGGAAATGAAGGATGCTTTTCATCACCTTCTTAATGGTTTTTTGCCGCTGTTCGATGCTTTTTATCAGCCATTGGGCGGAGCGGATCTTTTCGATCAGGTAGTTCCTGGTCATGGAATTGAAGCCTTTTTGCTGATCGGCCAGGTCGCGGTAGTAGCGACTTACGGAAAGGCGCGGCGTCCTTTCTTCGTTGAGGACGATAATCCAGTCTCCCTCATGTTTGAAGACATAGAGATCGGGGGTGATGGCCTGGGTGGTAGAGCCCCCGTATTGACGACCGGGTTTGGGGTCAATGGTGAGAATACTTCGCATTGCCTCCAGAACCAGATTTTCATCGACTTTCAGCAGGCGGGCGATCTTCTTGTAATTTTTATTCTGCAGCAGGTTGAGATGGTCGTTGACAATTGCCGTATTCAATTCATCGTCAATGCCCAGATAATGCATCTGCAGCAGGATGCACTCTTTGAGATTTCTCGAAGCGATGCCGACGGGATCAAACTGCTGGATTTTGCTGAGAATAGACTCCACTTCAGAAACCGAAACCACGCATTCCCGGGCGATGTCTTCAACGGCCATGTCCAGGTAGCCGTCGTCGTTGATGTTGTAGATGATGATTTCACCGATATGCCGGTCCAGCTTGCTCAGCTGCGGGGTCATCTGCAGCTGCCAGAGCAGGTGGTCGGCCAGGGTGGTGGTTTTGGAAAGATTGTAGTCCCAGGCCGGCAGATCGTCGCTGCTGTTGTAACCTGAACGGCTGCTGCCGGTGATCCCCCGGTTGTCGCAGTACTGGCTCCAGTCCATTTCCCGCAGGGCGTCGCGGTTTTCCCGCTGTTGCTCGTGGGCTTCTGTCGTGGATTGTTCTCCCAGGGCTTCTTTCTCAGCCTTGGCCTCAGTTTCAGCCTCGGTTTCGAGTTCTGAAGGGGCCTCTAATTCCTCTTCCAGGACTGGGTTGATTTCCATCTCCTGACTGACCATGGCTGCCAGTTCAAGTTGGTTCAACTGCAGCAGTTTAATGGCCTGCTGCAATTGCGGCGTCAATACCAGCTGTTGGGATTGGGTCAGGCGAAGATTTTGACTGAGGTTAATGGCCATAAGTTTGGGGGAACCTGAAAGAAAAATTATGTTTCATGCAAAAATAATACCTGAAATTATAATTGATGGCTAAAAAAAAGACAAGTGAAAAAGAATCCCAGATGGTGAGACTGGCATTTAATGTCCCTCCGGAAACTGCTACTTCCGGACGGGCGGTCAGCGGTCAGGGTGTAGCCCTCAGTTTGACGATTGTTTTCCTTCAATGTTTGATGGCTTCGTAACAACTCCATCTTCATCGTTACGCGGCAACCTGCGTCATTGCGACGTACTGTACGTACGCCTCATTCCTCAGGTTTTGCGTGCCTCGAATCTGGAGCCGTTACTGTGCCATCGGTTTTCAAGACATTATTATAGTTGTTACGAGTTCATCAATGTTTTACTGAAAGCTGATTGCTGACTGCTGAA
>JAOZRP010000103.1 GCA_029940125.1 bacterium | reverse complement strand
GCATGTTCATGGTGATGAATGTGCAGCTCTTCATCCAGGATGATTTTGCCGTCTTCCATGGTGTAGATGTGCTGGGCGGTTTCCTTGAGAAAATCAAACTCATGGGAAATGATGATGTAGGAAAGTTCCAGGTGGTTCAAAATTTCCATCAGTCTGGCCTTGGTTTTCCGGTCGAGGCCGGCGGTGGGTTCATCCAGGAGCAGGACTTCCGGCTTCATGGCCAGCACCGTGGCCAGGGAAACCAGCTTTTTTTCCCCGCCTGACAGCTTAAAGGTGATGCGGTCGGCAAAGTCGCTTAATCCCAGGAATTCCAGGGTCTGCAGAGATATCTCCCGGGCTTCCTCCCGGGAGCAGCCCAGGTTCAGCGGGCCGAAAGCCACGTCTTCGATCACGGTGGGGCTGAACAACTGGTCGTCGGCATCCTGGAACAGCAGACCGATTTTCTGCCTCAGTTTGGCAAAATCCTCCCCGCTGACCATCGGCTTTCCCATGAACTCTATCGTGCCGGCGGTGGGGGTCAGCAATCCCATGATCAGGTGAAAAAGAGTAGTTTTGCCGCTGCCGTTGGGGGCTACCAGGCCGATGCGGTCGCCCCGGAAGAACTGCAGTTGCAAATCCTTGATGACCGGTTCGCGTCCCGGGTAGTTGAAGCTGATATTGTTCAGGCTGAACAGGGGGGTGTCAGGCATTGTCTTCCTTTTTCATCCGGCTATAGTAGCATGGTCGGGGCGCTGATTTCAAGGATTGCCAGGCTGAGCAGGGATAGGGACATCAGGATGACGAAAACCCAGTTTCGATATCCCCGGGGGCTTTCCAGCAGGGAATAGAATTTGCCGCTGAACCCCCGGCAGACCATGGCCTGGTGCACCCTTTTGGCCCGTTCGGCGGAGCGGACAAAGAGCATGCCCAGCAGCCAGGCATAGGTGCGGTAGGTGTGCAGGTTGGTTCCCGGGGAAAAATTGCGGATTCGGACAGCGCGCATCAGCCGCTGGTATTCCTGTTCGATGACAAAGATATAGCGATACGTAATCAGGATCAGGTACACCAGCTTATCCGGCAGATGCAGGCGGTTGAGTGCGTGTCCCAGCCTGGCGGTGGTCATGGTGGACACCAGGGCGATCATGGCCAGCAGGATGGCGATGGATTTCAGACTGATTTCCAGGCACAGCAGAACTCCGGGCCGGGAAAGGGCCAGAGGGCCGAATTGATAAAGGATTTCACCCTTATAGGTCCAGGGCAGAATGGCCCAGATCAGCAGCAGAAAGCCGAGGACGACGGTGAACCGCTGCAATACTTTACCCAGCGGCAGGCGGGCGAACAGCACCATCAGCAGGGAGAAAACCAGAGCGACGGCCAGGGTTGGCAGGCCGTGGGCGAGGGCGACCAAAAAGGAATAGGCCGCGGCCGCGACCACCCGTAGAGTTGGGCTTAACTGATGGATGGCGGAATCGCCGGATGCGAATGGTTCCTGGATCATGACTTCCGCTGGCGGCGGGCCTGCATGTACGCTGCCAGCCCCACCAGTCCGATAATGTAGCCGATGCCGCCGATCACATCGGTCATGGTTGGCTTGTGTTCCTTGGCCTCGGCCAGCATCCGGTAGACAGGTTCCAGCTTGCGGTCCAGCGCCTTCTCCAACACCCGCTGAAGTTCTTCGGTGCTCAGGCCGGTTGCCGTTGCCGGCGCCCGGGCGGCGGTTTGCACTGCCGCTGCCGGGACAGGTTTCCCGTCCCCGGTATTGTCTGCCGGTGGAGTGGCTGGGTCCGCAGGGCCGGCATTGACGACTTCATCCCTGCTGATGGTCCACTCGCCCCGGTGCCCCATCCCGGCATCCAGCACGATTTTCAAGGCGCTTGGTTGGGGTATCGGGAAGGAGAATTCTCCCTGTTCGTTGGTCTTGCCGCTCAGGAGTAACTTTCCCTGGGGATCGAAGACCTCAATTTTCCCCGCCTTTACCTTGCGGCCGCCGCTAAATTTGCTTTCCGTGTGGATGGTGTTGCCGCTGACCCAGGCAAAAACCATTACCTTGTGGGCCGCGGCCGGCCCGGCCAGTGAAAAAAAGATGATCAAAGCGATGACGATGCTGCGTGGCCGTGAATGCATGGACTTGGCTCCTTATCTTGCACCCGGCAGCATTTCCGGGCTGACTTTTTTGATGAAACTGATGCAGAAAACGGTAATGATGCCTTCAATCAGCATGACCGGCAGGTGAGCGGTAACCACCAGGGTGGCAACCTCAAAAAAGTTTTTTTCACTGAAGTACAGGCTGACTCCAACCAGCAGGGCGCTCATGAAGACGGCCAGGAAGCCGCAGGCGAAAGCGGCCGCCATGGCGATCGATGACTTTTTGTTGATCAGGGGAGCGAACAGATAATAGCAGATGACCGCCGGCAGGGCCATGATAACCGTGTTGACGCCCAGGGTGGTAAGGCCGCCGAACTGGAAGATAATGCTTTGCAGCAGCAGGGCGACCATGATCGAAGGGAAGGCGGCCCAGCCAAGCAGAAGGCCGACAATGCCGTTCAGAATCAGGTGCACGCTTGAAGGCCCGACGGGAACATGCACCAGGGAGGCGACAAAAAAAGCTGCCGAAAGGATGCCGGCCTGGGCCAGTTGATCGAAATCGAGTTTTTTAATGCCGATGGCGGTGCCGGCTGCGGCCACAGCCATGCCGGAAAACAACACCGGCCCGGCCAGAACTCCTTCAGAGATATGCATGGATTGTGATTTCCTCTATTGTTTCCAAGGGTGAAATTTGACCCAGATGACCGCTCCCATCTCCACGTCTTTGGGCTTTCCGTCGTGCATCATTTTTTCAGCCGCGGTAGTGAGAGCGGCAAATCCCCACCAGCCACCATGAGGAACGGCATAGGTGAAGACGCCGTTCTGGTCCGCCTTGATCGTCTGGGTGACCATGTAGTCGGTCGGGGCGACGGCCTTGCCGTCCCGGTTGTAGTATTCAACTTCCACTTCGGCGTAGGGAACCGGTTTGCCGTCCAGCTTGACAATTCCCTGGAAAACATTGCCGGCATAGAGGCCGTAGGGCTTGGACAGGGGAACAATCTCGGTTTTCAGACCGATTTCCTCGTCCCAGCCTTCGTCGTCGCCGAAGGCGGTGACCACGGTCTTGGTGTAGTGAATGATGAAGCAGTCTTCCGCCGGTTCCCAGTAAGGCTTTGGCTCCATGTAAAAGGCGTACACTCCCGGCCGCTTGATCTGGTAGTCGGCCTGCCAGGCGGTATGCCCCATGACCGTGGTTTTGGTCAGCATATTGGTAAGATTGACCTTCCGCCCGGCGGCGACCACGCCGAATTTCGGTTTAGCCAGTTCCATCCCGTTGCCTTCAAAAGGGTGGGAAAAGGAAAGCGTCAGGTGAACGGTTCTCGAATCCCCCTGCATGACCATGGAGTTCGAGGGGATGAGCATGCCGAAATGAGCCCGGGAAATGCCGGCGGTCAGAAGAATTAACAGGGCGATTGAGGCAAACGTGGCGGCTATTTTTTTCATCTGTTTCTCCATTGGCATAAAAAAACCACGAGGGGCACAGGTCTTCATGACCATGATACCTTCGTGGTATTTTCAGCGTTTACTCACTTGTCCTGAAAATATACAGCAATAAAACCCGCGAGCTTCTGCCCGACGATTTTACGGCTTCATAGCGCACATATGCAAAGATGTCAATATGAAAAGTTCCGTAAACAGCTGCCCATGGCTGGTTTTTTCCCTGGTGGCCTGGTTGCCCGCGAAAGGCTGAACTGCGTAGGTTGAAACTTTGAAGACTTGGAGGATTTTCCTTGACAAATGACGGAATAATCTGCCTTGACTATAATGATGCATTAATTCGGGGATACTGGTTTTTCTGATGAGCGTTTTCAGATTTTTCAAAGCCGGATGCCAGCGGCAAAACTCTCGAGTTGAATTTTACCGGAAGAAAGGGAAAAAGGCATGTTAATCCAGGCATACCACATTTTACAGAAGCAGCCGGTTCTGACCCTGTTCCTGATTCTGGGGCTGGGTTACCTGATCGGTGGGTTGAAAGTGCGCGGCTTTTCCCTGGGATCGGTGGCCGGGGTCTTGTTTGCCGGACTTTTTTTCGGCCATTTCGGGTTCAAGATGTCTCCCGGGGCCCAGTCGGTCGGCTTTGCCCTGTTCATTTTCTCGGTTGGCTACCAGGCCGGCCCCCGTTTTTTCGATGTCCTGATGGAGGATGGGGTGAGGTATTTTTTCCTGGCCCTGTTCATTGCCGCCACCGGTTTTTCGCTTTCAGTCCTGGCTGCCAAGCTGCTGGATCTGGCTCCGGGAACCGCGGCCGGCATTTTGGCCGGGGGGTTGACCAGTTCTCCGACCCTGGCCGCGGCCCAGGAGGCCATTCGCTCCGGGAACATGACGCCGCCGGCAGGTGTCAGCGCCGAAGTGGTGATTGGCAACATCACCACTGGCTACGCTATTACCTATATTTTCGGTCTGGCCGGGTTGATAGCAATCATCAAGTTGTTACCAGGCTTTTTGGGCATTGACCTGGTTCAGGAAGCCCGGAAACTGGAAGGCGGAGAATCCCCGGCGGGGTCTGGATCGGTTGCCGAAGTTGCCATGCGGGCCTATCGGGTTACGAATGAAAAATATACCCGGATTCCGGCCCATGAGCTTCGCCAGCGTTTCTGGGATGGTTTTGCCGTGGTTCGGATAGAACGGGAAGGAGAGTTGTTGAGGCCTGGTCCTGACGACTTTCTGCAGCTTGGCGATGTGGTGACCATCCTCGGCAATATAAATTATTTTACCGATGAGATCCGGGAACTGGGGGAGGAGATTACCGCTGAAAGGTGTTCCCGGGGCATGACCGATACCGCCCAGGTTATTGTTACCCATAAAGATGTGGTTGGTAAAACCTTAAGTGAGCTCAACCTTGCCGGCAATTTCGGGGTCCTGCTGGTTGATATAAAAAGGATGCGCATTCCACTCAAACCAGCCCCTGCTCTGCAGCTTAAAAAGGGCGACATCCTGACGGTCACCGGTCCCGCCGACCATATTGACCTGCTGGGAACAAAGCTGGGGGTGATTGAACGGGACATTGCCGAAACCGATATGCTTACCTTTGCCTTCGGGATTGCCGCCGGTTCAGTTCTAGGCTTGTTTTCGGTTAAAATTGGTGGAATATCGGTGGGGCTTGGCTCCGCCGGTGGTTTGTTGACGGCAGGCCTAGTTATCGGTTTCCTGCGTTCCGTGCGTCCAACCTTCGGGCGCCTGCCTGATGCCGCCCGCTGGGTGTTCATGGAGTTCGGTCTTTTGATCTTCATGGCCGGGGTCGGCCTGCGGGCCGGCGGCGACATTGTTGAAACTTTTTTGCAGGCTGGTCCGAAACTGATGCTGGCCGGCGTCGTGGTGACTATAACCCCGGTGGCCCTGGGTTATGTTTTCGGTCGCCGGGTGCTGAAAATCCCCGCCGTCCTGCTGTTGGGGGCGATTACCGGGTCAATGACCAGCGGCGCTTCGCTGAGCGTAGTGACCAAGGAGGCTAAGAGTTCGGTGCCGGCCTTGGGTTATACCGGGGCCTACGCCTTTGCCAATGTCCTGTTGACCATTGCCGGCAGCGTGATTCTTTTTTTCTGAGTTTTGCTTCTTCCTTTTCCTTCTTCTCTCAGGTAATGACGCTGGGCCGGTCCCGGCCGGTTTTTCCCCTGATGCCGGCCAGCCGGTCGGCAATGGCAATCAGTTCCGCCAGGGCCTGCTGGGCTTCTTCGAACAGGCTGCCGGTTTTGTCTTCGTATTTTTCAATATATACCCTTAAGGTTGCCCCCTGGGTTCCGGTTCCCGAAAGGCGGAAGACGATGCGGCTGCCGCCGGCAAAAATGATCCTGATTCCCTGGTGTTCAGTGACGCTGCCGTCGAAAGGATCAAGATAGCTGAAATCATCAGCCTGCTCCACGGCATAGCTGCCGTAGCGGTTTCCGGGCAGGGAAGGAAAAGTTGAGCGGAGATATTCCATCAGTCCGTGGGCGGCATCCGGGTCAATGCCCTCGTAGTCGTGGCGGGTATAGTAGTTACGGCCGAATTCTTTCCAGTGCGATTCCACCGTTTCCTGGACGCTTTTCCCGGTAACAGCCAGAATGTTGAGCCAGAACAGCACCGCCCACAGGCCGTCTTTTTCCCTGATGTGGCTGGAACTGGTGCCAAAGCTTTCCTCGCCGCAGATGGACACCTTGCCGGCGTCAAGAAGATCGCCGAAGAATTTCCAGCCGGTGGGCGTTTCGTAGCAGCTAATGCCGAGTTTGTCTGCCACCCGGTCCAGGGCGGCGCTGGTGGGCATGGACCGCGCCAGCCCGGCAAGGCCCTGACGGTAGCCAGGAATCAGGTGGGCGTTGGCGGCCAGGATGGCCACGCTGTCGCTGGGGGTGACAAAAAACCGGCGGCCCAGGATCATGTTCCGGTCGCCGTCACCGTCGGAGGCGGCGCCGAAATCAGGGGAACGGTCGCCAAACATGATGTTCACCAGTTTTTGGGCGTATTCCAGGTTCGGGTCGGGGTGCAGGCCGCCAAAGTCTTCAAGGGGGGTGCAGTCCTGCAGGCTGCCGGTCGGGGCCCGCAGGCGCCGGTTGAAAATGGCAACGGCATAAGGACCGGTGACCGCGTTCATGGCGTCGTAGATCATTCTGAAGCGGCTGGATTGCAACTGGGACGCGATCCGGTCGAAGTCAAAGAGCCGTTCCATCAGCTCCAGGTAGTCTGAAACCGGGTCGATGACTTCCCATTGCATGTTTCCCATGGTGCCGTTGCCGAGGCGGTCCAGGTCAATATCATCCACGGCGTCCATGATCCGGTAGCGGGAGATGTTCAGGCTTTCCTGGTAGATTGCCTCGGTTACCTGGGCGGGTGCCGGGCCGCCGTTGCCGGCGTTGAATTTTACCCCGAAGTCTCCTTCCGGCCCCCCGGGGTTGTGGCTGGCGGAAAGGATGATGCCGCCGTTCAACCGGTATTTCCTGATGATGCAGGAAACGGCCGGGGTGGAAAGGATGCCGCTCTGTCCCACCAGGAGTTTTTTGACGCCGTTGGCGGCCGCCATCCTGATGATGATCTGCAGGGCCTGGCGGTTGTAGAAGCGTCCGTCGCCGCCCACGACCAGTGAACCGTCCTGAAGCTCCCGCTGGGAATCGAAGATGGACTGGATGAAATTTTCCAGGTAGTTGGGCTGCTGAAATTGCTGCACCTTTTTCCTGAGTCCCGAGGTTCCCGGACGCTGATCATGAAAAGGTGCGGTCGGAACGGTTATGACTTCCATGGATGCATCTCCGGTTGGTCGGGTGTTGCCCCCCGTCGGTTTTTATTGTTCGTAAACGTAATGTGTAGATTTTTTTTAAAAGCCAAAGCGGGCTTGGCGCCCGCAACCAAAATCAGGGTATCAGAGGGTATCAGGATGTTCTGGCATGGCTCTCGCTCATTCTCGCGGCACATCGTGTGCCGCTCCGAGGCGTCCGC
>JAOZRP010000102.1 GCA_029940125.1 bacterium | reverse complement strand
TACGTCGTACCCGGCTCCAGGGCAGTCCCGCTCTGCAGGAAGTCGCCTTCGTCTATGGCCTGGTAGCTGTCTAAACCTTCTTCGGAAGTATTGCCGGAAGCCACAACCGGGTTGCGGTTTATTTTGACTACTTCAGGGGAAACCGAGGTTCGGAAATCAAAAACCGGGCAGGCTCCTGAAACCGGTTTTTCCAGGCGGTAGATGTCATAGCCGTAAATGAGAATTCTCGACGGCATCTCTTCCGGGGTGGTGGGCACCTCCCAGTTGAGATGGATTCGTCCGTGGTCAATCTGCCGCCGCAGCACCGAACACCTGGAAACCAGGACCTGCCTGAAATTTTGGGGTGCGGGCAGGATAGTTTCGGTCGAAGCGTCCACCGCAACCCTTCCCAGGGGACCGGTTTCACTCTGATTGTTCAAAATGCCTGTAATCATATAGCTGACGTTTCCGGCCGGCACTCCGCTTCTGTCCAGCCAGGCCAGGCCTTGGGAGCGGGCAACGTCGCGGCTGTAGCGGCTCAGGAAATGGGCCTGCATGGGGTTGTGCTTTGGATCCGCCGGATCCAGTATGGAGTGGAGAATGCCGGCAAAATTCCCCGGGCCGGGATTATCGTCCGGGTAGGCGGCGGCAAGCCAATTGATAATTTCCTCCTTCTGCCGCTCCTCCCCCGGTTCATCGAAGAAAGTCTGCAGCTGCGCCTCGGAAACCAGACCACTGTCTACTTGGCCTATTATTTCATAATTTCCGCTGCCGACTTTTCGATAGATGTTAAAGGAGCTGATGTCCTCGGGAACACTCCCCTCCACCGGACCCCATTCCAGCAGGACCATCATCGAAGAAGTCGCCTGGTTTCTGACGGCAAGGGCGCCAAAATAAATCTGGCTGGAGGCTTCCAGCAGCCCGGCACAGATAAATACCATCAGGATCCCGGCCAACACCCCCTTTGCAGCTACAGTGATCTTTCGCATCAGTTTTCCTCTCTTTACGGTTTTCTGATTCACTTTGACAAATACCCTAGTGAGGACCGGAAATCTGCTTCTCGCTTATCTGCCAGCCATCAGTATACTGGGCCTTGAACGAGGCATCGAAGGTGGCACACCAGGAATCGTTCCGGCTGTCGTTGATGCTATACCAGCCGCCGGGATCGCAGAAGCCGATGCCGCAGGCGGCCCAGCCGCTGCCGCTGAAGATGAACTGGTCCCCCGTTTTGCTGCCGCCCAGGGTAAGCGCGCCCTTGGCGTGCAGCAGGCAGACCAGGCTTCCGTCAACAGCCCCTCCCAGCAGTCCGCCGTATACCGGCGGAGAGTTGGCAAAATACCAGATGCCGAAATCAGCTCCCACCCCGATTCTAAAGAAACAGCTATAATTATAGATGGGCACGCGGACGCTGGCCCGGGTATAGAAGCCGCAGAATTTCTGGAGATCCTTCCCGACGTAGTCCTGGTAGTCCGGATCAAGACGTTTGATGACGTCCATTTTGCAGCTCTGACCCAGGAAAAAAGCCGCCCGGGCGGCAACACCGTTGAACCTGCCGCGGCATCTGGCGCCAAAATAGTTTTCAAGCACCGTACCGGAACCGGTCCCCCAGGCCAAACCGACTTCCGCGCCCAGGTCTTCCAGGCTGGCGCTTTCCGTTTCAAAAGCCCCTTCACAATAGATGTGGCCGAAAATTCCATACGGCATCGTTCCATCCAGGGTAAAGCCCAGGAAAGCATCTCTGATTTTAATCTGGCCGCCCATGAGCTTGGCCGGAACGTGGTGGGTAAAGATGCTGAAGTCAATCAGGTTGTTGCCCGGCGGACAGCATTCACTGGCCCGGCCGTTGACGGAGCGCCAGCGGGCGACGTCCAGCCCCCCGTGAAAAATAGTCGGATCGGGTTTGTCGTCCCAGCTGAATTCCGCCTCCAGATGAAACCTCTCCACCTCTTCCTGGCTGACGATGGCATAGCCGTCGATTTTGGCCGCCGCCAACCCGCCCTCGTCACCAACGCCGACGGTTTTGCTCACCGAGGCAAGCTTGTCGGCCAGCTCCTTGCTGGCGGCGGCGACCAGCTTGTCGATGAGACGGTTGATCTGCGATGAAAGGTAGACGACCAGCTGGTCGAAAAGTTCTGAGATATAATCGAACTGCGCGTAAAAAGCATTATTGATGCTTTGCATTTGCGAAGAGTTCATGGCAGCGGTGAAAATTATGCCGCGGATGTCGTCGGCTTTCCCCACCGGCACAAACCCCAGCAGCTGCAGGTTGACTGTTGCCAGGTCCTGGGCAATTTTACCGTTTGCCTCGTCCAGGGGAGCGGAGATCAGCTCCATCAGGTTCTCGGCAAAGACGGAAAAAGACCCCGCTGTTGCCGCTTTTGCCAGTACATCCCTGGCCAGGTGGCCCAGGGATGTTTGCGCCTGGCCCGGATTCACCGGGTTTTTGGCCAGCTTCTCCAGAGATTTGAGCTGATCATCGGCATATTGGTTCAACCGGGCCTTGCCCGCGTCAACCAGATCAGCCCAAGTGGCAAGCGGAGTGGACCCAGAGTACAGCTCCGGCGGCCCGCTGACGATGTCGAGCAGTTCGATCAATGAAGTCTCGAGTGCTTTGAGCCCCCCGTCCGCCACCGCCACCACGTCGTCAAAAGAGTCGATGACGACGTTTACGTTGGCTGCCAGCAGCGAGGTCGCGGTGTTGAGCGCATCCAGCCTGTCCTTGGGATCATCAAAAAAACCGTTAAGGTTCTGGCTGCTTACCTGCTGCTGAAAAAGCTGATCAGCATCGGCCAGCAGGCCTTCAAGCTGAGGCAGGTTGTTGCTCAACCACAGGATGACATCGTCCACGGTTGACGAACCGGTATCCACATGCAGGTTTGACAGCGCGTTATTGACATCGCTCAAGGTATTTTTTATTTTCTGGATGTCTCTCAGGCTGCTTCTTACGTCATTGATGGCATCCCGGGCCGGCTGCAGGCTTTTGAGCACCGGATTGACGCCGGCATCGGAGGTGAAGAAATTTGTCATTCCGTCAAGATCGGTCTCAATTTGCCCGATGGCCGCGGCAACATCGTTTTGGGCCTCAATGATGGAAGCTTTCGAAACGGCATTGGTTTTGACGGCCTGAATGGCGAGCCGGGCATCTTTGAGAATCCCGATCACCTCTCTCAGGCCCGCGGAGATGGAACCCATCTGCATTCCCATCTCCCCCATGCTGTTTGCATCCGGGAGGCCGCTGAGGCCGGAATAAAGCGCGGGATTATAAAAAATAAGCCCGGCCAGATTATTGTCGCTATATAGATTACGAAGCTTCTCTTTCAGGGAAGAGGGAAGAAGCTTGCCCGATGAATCAACCGGGACCATGACTTTTCTTACCTTTTGCTGCGACTGCAGCAGGGGATTCTGAACCTGAACAGCTATTTTTGCCGGGGCGCCGTGGATGATCCTCAGCCGGGCGGCAAGATTTTCAGTATGGGTTTCAATATCGCCGCTTTCCAGGGCGTCCCTGACGGCGGTTTTGGTCAGCGAACTGAGATCCGACCCCACCAAGTCGCGCATGACCGCCCGGGCGTCAAAAAGATCGTCCAGGTCAAGCGCAAGATCTATCCCCAGCTCATCATGCAGAAAACTTCTGGTCGCGGCCGTGGTCAGGGCCACGTGAATATTTTTCAGCGCGGCGAAGTCGGCCCCCGCACCGAAAGAGAGCTTGGTTCTCTCCGGGGTAATATAGTCCGGAACCGAGTAGAGGGTCAGGATGGGAATCGACGAATCCGGCAGCCTGGTACTTTCCTTGATGCCTAAGAAACGCGGTTCTTCGCTGGCTGAGGCCGCCTGGTAGTTAAGCCGGTAGTCCAGGTGGATAATGCCGGAGCTGGGCCAGGAGTATTCAACCTCGGGCCTCGGGTCGGGATTATTGACGCCGAAATCACACGAAGAAGAATTCTCGCGGCAGTCAAGCATCTGCCGGTAGTCGTTCATGACGGTGATGTTCTGGTAGTCAGCATCCGGGATGCCGTTCCGGTCCTGGTCAATCTTCGACTGGCCATCAAAAAGCCATAGATGATAGACATCTTCGTCCACCGCTCCATCACCGTCCACGGCACCGTTTTCAAAATGGCCGTGGATGACGGGATCGTCAAATAACGGCGTATCCAGGGAGGAAACCAGGTTGGTAAAGCCGGCCGCCGGCTCGGGAGCGAACCAATTGCCATTCAGGGGCCGGTTCAGGTATCCATCCCGCACCTGGATGCCGAAGCCGGTTTTATCATCTGACGACGCGTGGGGCGCATCGGCAACCAGCTGCGCGGGGCCGGTTATTTTATCCTTGAGCGGGGTGCCGTCCGGCTCCCAGTACGAAGTGAGGGTGAGGCGCCTGGAAATGCCGTTTACCTGATTAGAAGTGATAAGTTTTAGTTTTGAGCTGCCGTCAGGGCAGCCGCCGGCAGGGTTCTCAAAACCCATGCCAAGGTAATCGATCGGGATGTTCCAGTACTGCAGGGCCTGGTACCAGCCTTCGTCAACCAGGCCGTCGCCGTCGTCGTCCGCCCCCTTGGTGTTGGGCACCTCTTTGTCCACAGTACCTTCGGAAAAATCGCCGCTGCAGGTCAGCTGCAGATCTTCAAAAGCCACCCGGATGCCGGCCGGGTCGGGCAGGTCGAGGTAGCCGTTGATCAGGGTTTCATCATCAAGCCGGTTCAGGATTTGCCGGAACGCAAAACTTCGCAGGTGCAGGGTATAGCCGTACACCGTGAGCGGACCGGAAAAATCGGTGTTGAAAACCCCGGTGAGGCCGCCCGGACGCAGGACGTACTTGCAGCGGGACGTCGGGGAAAAACTGCTGTAGCCGGTATTGCCGTTAAACATGATGCCAAGCTGCGAGTCGTTAATCAGCTCGCTGATGCCCTCATCGACCCCCGGTTCCAGGATGGCCGGGCCCATGGTAATGCCGGCGAAATAACCGTTTCCCCTGGTGGCATCCGGATTATTGGCGTCATGGAGATAGGAAAGCGCCCCCAGTTCATCTGGCTCGGGAAAAGCCCGCGAGCCGAGCAGATACTGACCCAGGGTATGGGAGCCGTCGCCGGTACCGGTGGCAATGAAGCCGGGAAAATAAAGAACGCCGCCGCGGCCACTATCGTTTTTGACGTAGGTTGATCGGCCGTCTCTCACTGGTCCCCAGGTGGTTTCCTTCTCCAAGGCTTCAAAATGGCCGCCGAAGGCGCCGTCTTCCCCCATCGCTGACTGGGTCAGGTCAAGAACATAGGTTTCCGGTCCGGGCGCCAGGGGGCCGGGACATTCAGCGCATTCCCGGGCGGCGGTCATGGTGAAGCTTATGGGTTTTTCACTCTCTTCCAACGGGTGGGCGACCAATTGGCCATCCTGGACCGCCGCGGAGAAGCTATCCCATCCGATGGCGCCCAGGGGGAAATGGGTCTCTACCTGCACATCGCCGAAAAGTTCGGCGGAGGAATAAAATCCATAGCGGCCCTGCAGGCCATTCCCATTGACATAACTGATGGAACGGTCACCGAAGAAATAGAGAACGTCGTTGGAAGGAAGTCCGGTATTTTGCCGGCGGTCTTTCTCTCCCAGGGAAGACCAGGTATCCATATGGACATACCAAGGCCATCCATCCAGGCGTATCCCCTGCGAAGCCGCATCCAGGCTGAAACTCAGACCTCCCCCTTCTCCCCCTATTGCCAGGTAAAAAGGCAGACCGTAGGAATGGAAATAGTATTCCTCATTGTCAACGGCTTCAATATCTCCCGGGTCGGCGACCGAAGCCTCCCCCGGGTAAAAAACCAGGCGGGTGTTGCCGAGGGGATGTATCCGGTCCCCAACGCGCACATGGACAGTGACCCCTTCGGGAAGATCGACCGTGAGATGATCATAATTCATCCCGTTCGGATCGAGCCAGACATTTTCCAGCCTGACCATCAGGCCGGCTACCGCCTTCTGGAGGGTGCCCACAACCGCGCTGCCGTCCACCAGGTGCAGGTCCACGGAATAGCCGTCTTCATTGATTGACCCGTCGGCGCAGAGGTTGGAAAAGGAAACGGGGCTGCTTCCCCAGCTGTGGATCCAGCTGCCGCTGCCGTTGGTCAGATGATACGGATGGCCGGAACCGCAGGAACCGTCATTGATGTAAAGCAGCGACCAGTCGACCGCCGCCCGTGCCCCGCCGAAATACAGGTTCCCGGAAAGGATGCGGTAGTCGAAAAGCGCAGATGTGGTGCTGTTGTTATTCTCATTGGTCTCCTCAAAGGATTCGGTAGAATCAACCGTGACCTCAAAATAATAATCTCCTTCGTGGAGCTCATAGTTCTCCCCGGATATATAGAGCGGAAACTGGTAGCTGCGATGGACCTCGCCGCCGGGATTGAGGTCAGAAATGCCAACTTCTATCATCTTCGAGGCAACAGTTGATGAATCCTGGCACAATGCAACCGTAACAGCTATTGAGCTGGCGGGATTTTCACTGCCGGCAAGATGGATGTCGTATTCGACCTGAATGCTGGGTGACTCAGCATTTCTGAGGTGATAGGCGGGACCCCCGAAGTCTGCGTAGGAAACGGTAAAATCATAATCGGCCCGGGCCAAAGCGGGACAGGCCAGAATCATCAGCGCGCAGAGCAGAAAAAGACATCCCCTCTTCATGGCAACCTCCAGTTGCAAAAAATATCCGTTTCCCGTCAAAAACAAGATCCCATAAAGCCGAGGATATTGCTGACTGCTTTGTATCTTCTTTGTATCTTCTACCGACCGAAGCAAACCCCGGTTTTTTTGCTGCTGAGACCGGCGGCACCATTGGTCAATTTTTTCGCGTCCTTCACCAGATCAAAACTATCTACACTTCGCCATGATTGAAAATGATGGACCCCGGGGAAACAGGGGCAGAGAGATAGCAGGATAGACCGTGAGAAACAAATGTTCTATGCGGAAATAAAAATATATCTATGTAATATTTTACCCACACACAGAAGCGAGTCATTGTCCACCTTCTACGCATTAATGTCATAACCCATTGTTTACATTATATTTTTTACCGTCAAATCCCCTCCTCTGAAAAAAACTTTGTTTTAGTGGCTTGCAAAAATGATGCCAGACAGCATATCATCAAGGACAGTTCAATATTTACAGCTAGTTACAAGATATCATTTTCTTCTCGGTCAAAAAAACAGCCTTGCATAATGAAAAAGAGGGTATTATTTTACCCAATCTAAGTAAAATAATACCCTCTTTTCTTGTTTCGCTGGCAGATGATCGAAACAAAACTCCTCAAAGGTACGAAATGAACCCGCATAGGTGCGGAAAAATCCTGAAATGATTCATCTGTAAGAATTTGACGTGTTGTTTACAAAATCCTATAATTGGGATACGGAGAATTTTGTAAGCAACGCTCTGATTTCCAAGGCGGGCTTAACGCCCGCAACCCAAATCAGGGTATCAGGATGTTCCGGCATGGCTCTCACTCATTCTCGCGGCACATCGTGT
>JAOZRP010000434.1 GCA_029940125.1 bacterium | reverse complement strand
AGGGAGGAACCGGCATCGGTTTGTGGCAGGTGAAGCGCATGACGACAGCGCTTGGGGGGAGCATTACGGCGGCGAATAATGAGAACGGCGGGGCAAGGTTTGAGATCCGGCTGCCGCTTTAACAGGGTGTCGGAAATACAGAGTATTATTCGTACGTTTCAGGATCCTTTTCCGCTACCCGATGATGTTTCTGCTCCATCGCTTCCACGAGCGTTTCAACGGTATAATCTTTTTGCCACTGTTGACGATCGGTCACGTAATTTCCATGACCCTTATCGAATTGCTGTAAAAATCGAATCAGTCCGACCACGCCAATGCCTTGACGAAGGGTTTCAATTCCCAATTCTTGAATTTCATTTTCCGTTTTATAATGCATGGTGCTCATGGCAATACCTCTTCCAACCATGGTACAGGATTGCTGATCCTGATTTTTAAATCTTCAATTTTCAAAGCTTGTTTCAGAAACTTATCATCCGTGGTTAAGAATACATCCGCTTCATTTTCAGCACAAGCCAGGTGCATGGCATCAAAAGCCTGTAGCCCCAGCTTTTCGAATTCTTTTGCCCTTGAGGTAATTTTTGAGTTGATGGCAATACATGTATTTGACAGGCTGTTTATTGCTTCCAGCTTTTTCCTTCTTATTTGATCCGGGGTAGATGCTATTTCGAATTCAGTAACCCTGCTGCCAACCAGGTGCCATTTTTTTTGTTCGCATAGCAGCAAAATTACCTTGATGGCTTCAGATTCAAGCTTGATTCGAAGATTGGACTGGTCGTCAAAGGGCCGGTTCAAACAGCAGTTGTCCAAATAAATCTTCATGTTTCTTCAGGTTCTATTGTGGATCAGTTAACATGGGATACAATGGCGGTTTGAGCCCTGTTTTGCCGGGCTGCAATCCAGGTAATCACATATAAGTCAAAAAGTCAAATGGACGGTTGTTGGTGGTTGTGGGGTGTCGGGAAATTTTACAGTTGAGTGAAGAGGGGTTTTACCACTGAGATCACAGAGGACACGGAGAAGGGCGGAAAAGATGTTTTTCTCTGTGCCCCCTGTGTTCTCAGTGGTGAATGAAGGTTTCAGACAGATAAGGAATAAAAAAATCCCCCGGCTGGATGCCGGGGGATTCTGGTTTTATGAGGTTTTTTGCCGATGGCCGGTTCAGCTCTTTTTGGAGCGCTTGCGGCTGTAGCCCACCAGGCCCAGAAGGCCGATGCCCATCAAGAGGATGGTGGAAGGCTCGGGAACGGGGGCTGCGCTACCTTCAACTGGATCATTTCCGCATGTGGCAGTGCCCCAATATAAGTCAAATGTAGCATTAGGATCATCTTCCCACAGTGTTGATTGAAGACGTATAGTGTAGTCAGGATTGTCACCAACAGGACCGCTCCAAGTGGCGCTTCCATCAAATGTAGTCCACCCATAATTGTTTCCTAATGTTCCTATTCTAACTGGTGCGTTATGGGTGTAGGTATAAGTATATTGGTCTTGTGGTTCAAAATCATCTGATATCAGTACACTACCTACAGCATACCAGTTACCTGCTAAAAAACTACCATGGTCGACTAATGGAATCGCCCACAGATAATCAGTTCCATGATAATTTTCCGTAACAAACAAATCTGCAACTTCGGTAGCCCAAGTTCCGACCGTGATGCCTGCTTCAGGGTAATCAGTATATAAATCAAAAGCTATTGCCCCATTATTTTCGCCTGGGGTAAAATTATAAACATCTATCCCATAAGATTCAAACTCATATCCTATAGCATCGTTTGGTGAATCATTGATGGAATATGCACTTGAGCTGCCCACCAGCCCCAACACCAGGGTTACCGCGCATAAGAATGTTAAAATCTTTTTCATTTCTTTTCTCCTTCCCCTTATGATGAATTAAAAATTAAAAAACCTGCTGTTTGCTGAATTTTTCAAATATAAAAAGCAACTGTCATGCCAGGTGTGCAACTGATTGAAATGAAAGCAATTATTGAAGGATAAATGTGTTCGGATTGGGTTGTTGTAAAAAAAATCGACAGGGTTG
>JAOZRP010000433.1 GCA_029940125.1 bacterium | reverse complement strand
GTTGCCAGCCTGCAGGCGGTATTGGCAGTCAAGGTTCTTTTAGACGTTGAACCGCTGCCGGCAAATGCCTGGTTTTCTTTTGATCTGAAGGAAGTCGACCTGGAGCGCATCGATTTTGGTTCAGGTTGAGTTCCATATACCCCGGCCCTGTTTTTTTCAGTTCACCTTTTTCCCTATACCCTGATTTGGATTGCGGGCGTCAAGCCCGCGTTAGAAAGATATAATAATGATGTTAGGTTATGCAAAAAGGCTTGACTCCCACGGAGTCAAGCCTTTTTTAAGATTCATGTTAATGTATGAGCATTACAGCATTACATCTGGGATTATTTCAAAGTAATATGATTGTCGCGGGCAACATCTTTGATGTGGCCAACATATATTTCGGCTATGGCTGTATTTTCACCAATACCCTTGGTGACGGGAATAACTTTGATCCCTCTAGCTTTTATGATGTTTTTCCAGGAATCATCTTCATCGCCGGCCATATCGTTGTTGGCATGGTCTCCGGCAACAATCATAAAAGGTTTCAGGATGATCTTTTTAACCTTGGTATGCGTCAAGGCATCCAGAACGTTGTCGAGTGAAGGATATCCCTCAACGGTACCAATGAAAATGTTATTTTTCGGATACATCTTTCGCATTGTCTGCTGGAATTCAATATAAGTACCGGTGCTGTAATATTCGTTGCCATGTCCCATGTAAACTAAGGCCGCATTATTTTGTGCCGCCAAAGCAACATCAGCCGCAAGAGCCTTGGCAGCGGAAATCATATCTTCATGGTAATCATACTCAATGCCACATTTTCCCAGTAGGGGTCTGCCAATGACCAGCTTTTTAAAAGGCATGAATTTAGACTTGATCGTTTTAATGGAATTCAGTCCGTTGACGTAGGAGCTTAGGTCATTATACTCTTCGCCGAAATAGATATGGGTAGGTTGAACGATAATTGTGGTATAGCCTTCATCCTGCAAATCAGCGATAGTGGCCAACGGACCTTTGACGTAGAGGATATCTTTGGGGACGGTCGGGTTTTTTGCAAGAAACTTCTGGTCGTTCTGTCTTTCATGCCAGATTTTACGAATAATGTTGGATGTAAAAGCCAGCTTAACCCTGGTTTTAGGGAATGCTTTTTGTACAGTATCCTGAATATTGGTGATTGCCACCAAAGCCGAAGGATAGCTGGTGCCGAAGCCAGCCAATACAATGGCCACTTTATCGGTTTTTTCCTTATGGCCATGGCTTGCCATGACCGGGAGGGTAAATAAAAAAATCACGCAAACCGTAATTGTCAAAATAAATGGGATTCTGGTGGACATGTTTTCTCCTTTGCTGAAATTTTCTATGGTTGTTACAAGCTTTTTTGTGTGACCTGCTTTTGTTTGGAGAGTTGTATCCCCCCCCCTTTTTTCTAATTAATGGCAATGAAATCCAGGGGGAGGGAAGAACAATATCTTAGAAATCGACTTGAGAGCGCAAACCAAAGACAGAAGCGTTGTCAGCGTCACTGTCGCCTGCCGGATTCTTAATCCACTGGTAATCGGCGGTCAGGGCGAAATGATCGTTGAAGACGTAGCGATAATACAGCTCAATGTGGTGTTCGTCATCGTCAATGTTGTCATCGCCGGCTATTTTGTTGTAGTCCTCGTATTCATTACTGATTTTAGCGAAACCGTAAGCCAGGCCAACGACATCATCAGCCCGGTTCCAGAATTTGCCGGCCAGCTGCAGGCCGGCACTGTAGTGGGCTTCGATTTCATAAATATCTTCATCCTGCCAGGCGGCGCGGGCGAAGGCCGTCAACGTGTCCGGGATCAGCTGCTGATCAAAACTGAGACCGAAGCCGCTGCCTTCCTGGTCGTCGTCGCTGCCATCCCACTCTTCATGGTCAGCGTTCATGTACCAGGCATAGAAGCGGTAATTTCCCTGCAATTCAGCAAATATCGGTTTTAAATCAATTTCGCCGATAGCAAAAGAGCCGCGGCCAATGTCATTCCAGGAAGAATCTCCAGCATCTTCCCCATGTTGTTCTACCGCCATCC
>JAOZRP010000101.1 GCA_029940125.1 bacterium | reverse complement strand
GCTAGCAATTTTCCACAGGGTGTTCCGGCATGGCTCTCGCTCATTCTCGCCGGCCGTCCATGGCCAGCTCCGAGGCGTCCGCCGCGAATCACCGTCGTGGTGATTCGTCCGGCGGCCAAACCCGCTGTGAGCCAAGCCCGAACACCCACACAAATGTTCACGACAATGCAAACCAAAAATTTGGACTAATGCGGGGACAAAGCCCGCAACCCAAACGGGTCTTTTCGGCCCGCAAATAAGTGCTCTTATCAGAGCTCTGCATAAGTTTTTTCATCAGAACCTTTGCCTAAATGGCAAAGAACCTGTGAAACACTTAACATTTTCTTGTTTTTCAAACCAAAAAATAACCTGTAAGGCACTAAACATCTGGTCAGGGTTCAAACCATTTTTTTCCTGTACCTGTCCGTGTGGGTCCGTGGCGGAAAATTCTTCAAATTTTGCAGATCAGCAGCTTGCTTTTGCCGCTGGGAGAATGGACAACATCAACCCGGGGAAATATGGTTTTGAAAAAATCCGTGCCGCCGGTGATGAACTCCCGGGCGTCGCCGGAGCCCATGGAGTAAATCCGCAGGTAAAACAGCATCCGGATCCACCATTTCCGGGGCACTTCGTGTTCCATCAGCAGCACCACTCCCTCTTCGGCCACCACCCGCTTCATCTCCCGCAGGGCCAGCCGCCTGGCTTCGCCTTTCAACTCGTAAAGGGCGTGGGAACAGGTCACCACGTCAAAAGAATGGTCGGCAAACGGCAGGCGGGCGGCATCACCCTCAACCAGGACAACCCGGCCGGCCCCATCTTTTTCCCGGGCTTTTCGCAGCATGCCATGGGAAAAGTCATAACCGACCAGCAGGCCATCGGGGTAGTGGCCGGCAAAATCAAGGATTACCGCCCCGGTGCCGCAGCAGATATCCAGCACTTTCGGCCGCGACCCGGGCTGGAGAGCGGCCGTATCGACCAGAAAATCCCTGGTATCGTCTTCATCCTGACGGGCATGCAGGCGGATAAAAGCATCATAAAAAGACGAAAAAAGATCGTAATATCTGCGTCTGCCCTTTCTTACCGTCGACATTGCATCGCCACCCATTCACCGTCGGTCTGCATCTGTTCCACCGTACAGCCGAGAGCCGTATATATTTTTTCCACCTGGCTTGACTGTTCAACCAGTATCCCGGACAGAATCAGACATCCCCCCGTAACCACCCTGGCTGCCAGCCGGGGAGCCAACTCCACCAGTACCGGGGCAATAATATTGGCAATCACCAGATCGCAGGTTTCCCCGAAGGCATCCAGCGGCGTTGAGCTCAGCCGCACTTCCTGTTCACAGCCATTCAGCCGGCAGTTTTCAGCCGCGTTCTCCAATGCATCTTCATCTATATCAAGAGCAAAAATATGTCCAGCCCCAAGTTTATGGGCCAGGATGGCCAGCACGGCGCTGCCGGTTCCCACGTCCAGTACCGAGTCCCCCGGTCTCAGGTTCTTTTCCAGCAATCCTGCCGCCAGCCGGGTGGTTTCATGGGTGCCGGTCCCGAAAGCCATCCCCGGATGAATGATGATCCGCGGCGGCGGCGGTTTCGCCACCGGCCACCACGGCGGCATTACCAGCCAGGACGGCGTCAGCCTGACCGGCTTGAAATGCTCTTTCCAGCCTTCCATCCAGTTCTGCTGATCGATTTTTTCCACCTCGACCGCCCCTGAACCCAGCAAAAAAGGGCTCAGCCGCCGGCAGAGAGCCGTCAGTTCATCCCGGCGGTCAAAGGGGAAATAGGCCACGGTCACCGGCCGGCCGCCGCTTCTTTCCTTTTCCCAGAGACCAGAACACCCGGCCGCGAAAAGCAGCCGGGTGACCTGTTCAACATATTCAGAATCGGGAATAAAGGACAACGCCCACCAGGAAGGCGGGACGCCGTCCTTTTCCCCGGAATTCTGACTTACAACCAATTTTCACTCACCTTATTTCATTCTCATAACCACAAAGATCCTGCTGTTGCGCCGCTGGATTAAAAAGCGGATAAGTCTCTTTTTTTCCGCCTTTTTGAGCGCCCGGTGGAAATCCTTTACCGTGTTGATATCATAGTTGTCAACCTGCAGGATGATGTCGCCGGTACGCAAGCCGCCTTCAGCAGCCAGGCCGTCGGGATCAATGCGGCTGATGACCACTCCGGAATCGCGAGGCAGGCGATATTGTCCGGCAAGTTCCGGGGTAATTTGGAGAACCACCATTCCCAGGCTGGATACATGTCCGCTCTCCGAACTGCCGTTGTCAGCCATCTCCCCATCTTTTAACTCGGCAATCACCACTTTCAGGGTTTTCACCTTGCCCCGACGCAGCACCTTCATCTTCACCTTGGTTCCCGGAGGCACGGCTGCCACCAGCCGGGGAAGCTTGCGCATGCTGTCCACTTCCTTGCCGTTGAAGGAAAGAATAATGTCGCCGGTCTTCACCCCGGCCTTGGCCGCCGGGCTGTCTTCAACCACATCGGCCACCAGGGCGCCCTTCTCATTTTCCAGGTTAAAGGATTCCGCCAGCTCCGGGGTGACCTTCTGCACCTGCACCCCCAGCCAGCCCCGGGAAACCTTGCCGGTTTTCAACTGGGGCAGCAGATCCTTGGCCATGTTGACGGGAATGGCAAAGCCAATGCCCTGGCCGCTGGCGACAATCGCGGTATTGATGCCGACGACTTCACCCTGCAGGTTGAACAGGGGGCCGCCGCTGTTTCCGGGATTGATGGAAGCATCGGTCTGGATAAAATCATCATAGGGGCCGGAACCAATGACCCGGCCGCGGGCGCTGACAATCCCGGCGGTAACCGTCCTTTCCAGGCCAAAAGGGTTGCCGATGGCAATCACCCAGTCACCTACCTCCAACTGGCTGGAATCACCCAGGGAAACAACGGGCAGGTCATGGTCAACGTCAATTTTCAACACCGCCAGGTCGGTCTTGGCATCGGTGCCGATAATCTTGGCGTCATAGGTCTTCTCATCGGAAAGCGTGACCTTGACTTCATCAGCGTCTTCCACCACGTGATTGTTGGTCAGGATATAGCCGTCCTTGCTGATGATAAAGCCGGAGCCCAGGCTTTTCTGCTTGAATTTATGTGGAAACTGCTGTCCGAAAAAACGGTTGAAAAATTCATCAAAAGGGTCATTGGAAAAAGGGGAGCCATGGAAACTGAATCCCCTGCCGCGTTTCACCACCTTGGTGGTGTTAATATTGACAACGGCCGGGGTCAGATTCTTAACCAGCGGGGCAAAACTTGAAGGAGCGGGAACCGCCAGCCCCAACTGGAACCAACAACCAACAATCACCGCGATCACCAGAATGATTATGGAACGTTTACCTAATGTGCGCATTTCAACCAACCTCCTGAACAAGTAAAGTTGTGACTCCCTGCCTCAGCACCAGAAAAGGGACACCCCTTGGCAACCCTGCCAAGGGGTGGTTGGCAAACAGCCCAAAAAGGAGGTAAAAGGCTGGTTGCCAACAGGAAGAGAAGAGAGGAGCAGAGAGTGGTTTTGACAACCGACTTTCTATTCTCCCCTTGTAACAGGGAAAAATTATACCTCAATTAAAAAGAAATTATACCTCGATTAGAAAAATATTATTATTTTCTAATCTCCTCCTCCAGCGCTGCCTCATCAGCACGCGGGAGAACAACCGTAAAGGTGGTACCTTCGCCAACCACGCTTTCGACCGTGATGTCACCGTGATGGGCATCAACGATCCACTTGACGATGCTCAATCCCAGACCGCTGCCGCCTTCCTCCCGGCTGCGGGCCTTGTCCACCCGGTAAAAACGGTCAAAAATCCGGGGCAGATCGGCTTCGGGAATGCCGATCCCCGTATCCTCAACCACCAGTTTCACCCCCTGCTCAACCGCTTCCAGACGAACGTTTACCCGTCCGCCTTCGGAAGTGTAGCGAATGGCGTTGGCAATCAGGTTGGCGGCCATCTGACGCAAGCGCAGTTTATCTCCCGACACCAGGGGAACCGGCTGGACATCCCCGGTCAGAACAATATCCTTCTGCTCGGCCAGCATCGCCAGCTGGTTGATCAACTCCTGAACCACATCCCGCAGATCAACCGATTCCCGGGACAGGACCTCCTGCCCCATGTCGCTGCGGGACAGCAAGAGAAGGTCGCTGACAATTTTTGACATCCTTTCAATCTCTTCCAGATTGCTGACCAGGATGTCCCGGTATTCGGCTGCGGAGCGATCCCCCCGCAGACCGATTTCCACTTCGCCCCGCAGGATGGTCAAGGGCGTCCGCAACTCATGGGAGGCGTCGGCAGAAAACTGGGTAACCTTCAAAAAAGCCTGGGACAGACGATCCAGCATTTGATTAATGGTCTGGGACAGCTGGCCGATATCATCTTTAGCCACTTCAACGGTTATGCGTTCATCCAGGTTGTTGGCGGTAATATGCCGGGTGGTCGTTGCGATGTCACGAATCGGTTTCAAGGCCTTGCCGGCAAGAAAGTAACCGGCCAGGCCAGCGACAAAAATCAGGGTCGGCACGGAAATCAGCAGGATCAGCAGCAAATTCTGCATTGACGCCTGCACGTATTCCAGCGACGTTCCCACCTGAATGACCCCCCTGACTTTTTTCTGGTAATCCAGCAGGGGATAGTTGATGAAGCGAATGGGAATTTCATCGCCGAAAAGCTTCTGGGTTTCGTAAACGATTTCCCCCCTGGTTACCCGCTTCAAGATCTCGCGGTTGACGGGAATCGACTTGTCCTCGAGATTTTCCGTCCTGGAACCTATGGTACCAGACAAATCCAGCAGCCGTACAAATTTCCCGGTCGGCCGGACGCCGAAAATATGATTCAAGCGCCGTTCAAACTCGGGAGGCAGGAAACTGGGAACGGCACACAAGTCCGTCTTGCCGATCAGTTCCGCCATGGTTTTCAAACGCTGGTCCACCGTCTGATTGAGCTTCTGCTCCATCATCAGGTAGACCCAGCAGCTGAACACCACCAGGAACAGGCCGAATACGGCCACGTACAGGGCCGTCAGTTTCAGCCTGATGCTTACCGGTTTCATTTTTTCTGTTCCTCTTTCAAGACATATCCAACCCCGCGCACCGTGTGGATCAGCTTGGTATCAAAACCCCGATCCACCTTGTTGCGCAGGTAGTTGATATAAACATCAATGACATTGGTAAAGCTGTCATAGTTGTAATCCCAGACATGCTCGGCAATCATGGTCCTGGTAAGCACCCGGTTGGGATTGCGCACCAGGTATTCAAGCAGGGTGTATTCCTTGGCGGTCAGCTCAATCTCGCGGCCGGCGCGAATGACCTTGTGACTGATCAAATCGAGGGTCAGATCGGCAAAGGTGATGACGTTGCTCAGCGCTCCCCCGCCACGCCGCAGCACCGCCCTGATCCGCACCAGCAATTCTTCAAAAGAAAAGGGCTTGCTGATGTAGTCATCACAACCGGCGTTGAAGCCCTTGATTTTATCTTCCACCATCTCCTTGGCCGTCAGCATGATCACCGGGATGTTCACCTGGCACTGGCGCAGCGTCTTCAGGATTTCGATGCCGTCCTTGCCCGGCAGCATGATATCAAGGAGAATCAGATCGTAGTCGTTGGTCTTCGCCAAGTGTTCGCCTTCGAGACCGTCATAGGCAACATCCACCACGTATTGTTCTTCCTTCAATCCTTTCTGCAGGAAATTCGCCACTTTCTTTTCATCTTCGATGACCAGGATCTTCATAATCATCCCTTCACGCAAAGGTTATCCCCATGTCTTTTTTAAAACTATTCTAGCCATCCCCCAAAAAAATGTAAAGGGTGGAAACAGGTGGGAATCATTATAATTTCTTAAGAAAAGAGGGCGTGGGGATATCCCCACGCCCTCTTGACGACAGATTGTTTCCGGAACGGCTTACCGTTTCAAGTTGACCACCTCGTTCAACAAGTCGTCACTGGTGGTAATCATTCGGGCATTGGCCTGGTAGGCCCGCTGGGCGGCGATCATGCGCACAAACTCGGTGGCGATGTCAACATTTGACTGTTCAAGGGAATTGGCGGCAATCTCCCCCCGGCCGGCAGTTTTCGGCAAACCGATGCTGACGTTGCCGGACTCCACCGTCTCCGCCCAGAGGTTATTGCCTTCCTTCACCAGACCCCAGGGACTTTGGAACATGGCCAGGGCCAACTGGGCCAGGGGTTTGATCTCGCCATTGCTGAACACCCCGGAAATGAGGCCGTCGCGGCCGACGCTGACGCCGGACAACGACCCGGCCGGGAAGCCATCCTGGCTCTGGGAAAAGGTGGCGGAAGCGTTGGCATACTGGGTGGTTCCGTCCAGGCCGCTGCCGCCCTCGCTGCTGCTGGTGCCGAAATCAATGTCAATGGGCTGCAGCAGGTCGGCGCCGCCGGCGAAATTGAAATAAACATCACGGTTGCCGGTCACCTCTTTCAAGGAGCCATTGGGATTGAATTCCAGCGTCCCGCCGCCTCCCACCATCATCGGCTGCGGGGTGCCATCAGAATTCGGAACACCGTTATCCAAATCGTCGCTGCTCATGGCCGCGTACCATTCCCAGTTGTTGCTAGACACCTTTTTGAAATACAAAGTGATCGTGTGAGGGGAACCCAGGGTATCATAAACGTTCAGGGCGGTGGAATAAGTGGCCGCCGTCGGATCAAAAACCGTATTGGGGGAGTAAACACTTTCAACTGACCCCCCGGCAGTAATATTAAAACTGGTAACCGTTAAGGTATTATTAGGATCATATTCACTGGCAAAACCCAGCAATTGCTCCGCTGATGTTTCTTCCGCATCCCAGTTCATCCTGGCAGCCACAGTTGAACTGATGGTAAATTTTCCGGTATCATCATCAAAGGAAACGGTAAAGATGTTACTTCCATAGGCAGTATTTAAAGCATCTTGAACTGCCGTGGCGATCGAAGACGTTGAAGGCCCACCACTAACCATCTGGGTTGTGTACGGAGTTGCGATAACTGGAATAGTTGCCACATAATCAGTACCACCCACGGTAAATGAAATAGTATTGTTGTTGTTATTGACATAAAACAACTTGTCGGTAAGCCGTGGAATGCCGCTGATCTCGCTGCTGCCATCCCCAATAGTTACTGTTGCCGGGTCAAAGCCGAGGAGCTCCCTGATCGTGGAGTTTTCAACGCCCATCTCCAAATCTACATCGTTCCCTGTATCATTAGCAAAAGTAAATTTACCGGTTACCGGGCTGTAGGTAACGGTTAACCCGGTAAGATCAATGTTCGATTCCAGCGCTTCCGCCAGAGTGTCACCGGTATATGTTCCCGTATTCAAGGTTACCGTCCTTGGACCTGAACCATCATTAACAACAATCTGGTTGTTATAATCATCCAAGACAAAACGGGTTTCCGAGGTAGAATCCAGATTGGCACCAATACTGACCTCGGTCGTCGCCCGACTGGAGGAAGAAACGTCGGCGATATTGATATCGGTAATATCGCCAATGGTATTGCCGTCCTCATCAACCCGCCAGCCCTGGGTTCTCAGGTTGCTGCTGTTGACCATGTAGCCGT